>JAHJBW010000161.1 GCA_018813405.1 Candidatus Margulisiibacteriota bacterium
CATTGGCAGCCGCATTCCCTACGCGGTGCCGGCGGTCAGCAATTCTGCCGCCACCCTTTGGACCGTCGACTACATAGACGCGGGCGTGAAGTTGAAGATCACCCCAAAACTGGGGGAAGACGGATACATTACCACCCACATACAACCTGAAGTGTCCGCGGTCTCGGAGTGGAAAACCACATCCGCAGGGGATTTCCCTGTCATTTCCACCAGGAACGCTTCGGCTACTGTGCGGTTAAAGGACGGGGAAAGCATAGTGATCGGCGGCTTGTTGTCTGACGCGGAAAGGGAGAACATTAAAAAGGTCCCGTTTTTGGGACACATCCCCATTCTGGGGCTTTTCTTTCAAGACAGGTCGGTCGAGAAATCAAAATCAGAGATAATTTTCGTGATAACCCCCTATGTTATATAGAGATTATCTTGATCTTGCCCATCACGGCCATTTTGTCGTCCTTTAAAATTAGCACGCCTTTTATGCCGCGTGTCTTTCTGGCCATATCAAGGGCACGAGAAAGGGTGTTTTCGTCTTTCACAAGCTCGAGCAGGGCGTATGACGCGGCCTCGGCCAGCGAGGCCGAAGTCGCCACCACCACCAGGCCGTCCGGTTCTTCGTGCGAGTAGAGCCGTCCCCTTCCGGGTTTTTGGGTGGCGACCCCGCAGGGTGTATCTGTCGGATCGATCTCAATGGCGATCCTGCCGGAAAAGACAGAATCTTTCGCGAAAATGGATATCCTTCTGGGCTTTCCCGTCTTTACGAAGAAAAGCCCGCCTTTTTCCACGATCACATCCTGGCTGTGGCGCGAAAGCTCTTCACCCACGCTATCGACCAGCGCCCCTCGTTCAGCAATAGCTGGTCCCCTGCCAAATATCTTTGAGTTGCGTGCCACGCGCTTTATTGTCCCCGGGGCAAAAAGAGAGACCCTAACTGGAACGATACTGGTCATGAAGTTGGGGTTTTGGCCCAAGAATTTCTGTATCTCGCCGCTGGATTTCTTATAAGCTGCAAGTGCTTCCTGTTTAAGTTCGCTTGAAGCGGCAATGACCATGCCTGGAGCAAACTCGCCCAGGCTGAATTTTTTAAGGTCGGGCGCCTCGATTTGTTTGGAGGCATTCACCATGTTATAATCCTACCATGTTATATGGAATTATATCAGATATCCATGCCAACCAAGAAGCTTTGGAAGAATGTTTAAAAAGGCTGAAAGGGAAAGTTGACAAAATAATCTGCCTGGGCGATATCATTGGTTACGGCCCCAACCCCAACGAATGCTGTGAGATGATCAGGGAACTCAACATCCCAAGCATTGCCGGCAACCATGAAAAAGCCGTACTGGGCGAGCTGGAATTGACCTGGTTCAACCAGAATGCCAGGTCGGCCCTCCACTGGACACAGAAAGAACTCAGCGAAGACAACAAGAACTTTATTTACCAGCTCCCCAACGCGCTTGTCTACGAAAAATTCCAGATAGTCCACGGCAGTCTCATTAATCCCATCGAAGAATATATGGACAGCCTTAACGTGGCCATCCCCAGTTTTGAAAAGATGGCCAAAAACCTCCTGCTGGTAGGACATACCCATATGCCCATATTTTTTACCAGGAAAACGGACGGCAATTACGATGGCGGCGCTATAACCGGCGACGAAAACATCTATTTAGGGGAATACGACAGGGTCATCGTCAATGTGGGCAGTGTCGGCCAGCCCCGTGACGGAGACCCCAGGGCGGCCTATGGCATATTGAACGATGAAAAGGCAGAGATATCCGTGCACCGCATCTCATATGATATTGCCAAAACCCAGGAAAAGATGCGCAATGCCCTGCTTCCGGACTCATTGATAGAGAGGCTGAGCCTGGGGAATTAGTCTTTGTCTGAGTAGAGTTCTCTATACATGTTTCGACTTTCCAAAACCTCGTTTATATATTCCTGGGTCTCCGGAAATTTTACACAATCTTGTACAAAATTACCGCTTCTACAATGGCTCTGCCATTTTCTGGCGTTGCCCGGCCCGCCGTTGTAAGCGGCCAGCGCCTTCTGTTCGTCTCCGAACTTTTTTATCTGCTCAAGTATGTAGCTGGTGCCAACTTCTATCACCTGAGCCGGCTCGTAGAGTTTACATGAAAGCTTTAAACGATCGCAGATGGGCCTGGCGGTATCATATCTGACCTGCATCAGGCCGGTCGCCCCTTTGCCCGATCTTGCTTTTGCTTTATAACGGCTTTCCTGCCTGATCATGGCGGATATAAGGTAAGGATCTTTGTTGCCATGTTTTTCAGATGCGGCGGTTATCTCGTCCCAATAGCCGCGCGGATAGGCTATTTCTAGAATAAGTTTCGGGATGTCCGAAGTTTCGTATTTGGCCCTCAATATCTTGACCACGCCCATGGCAAATCTGAGGGCGCGATTATAGTCGCCTTTGTAGTAGGCCCTGATAGCCTCAAGGACATTGTCCCTGTATTGTTTTAATTCAGGCAGTTCAGAGCTTGAGCAGACCAGGCATTTGCCCAGTTCCCGCAGCTTCTCCGCAACAGTCCGATTACTATTGAGGATAAGTTCGACAATATCCTTATAAATAGGCTTAACTTTTTTGGGGCTTGCCCCGAGGGCCGCCTTCGGCGGCATCGAGGGGCCGATCTGGTCGGTCATTTTTTTCCTCCGGATATCCTGATCACCCAATCCCCGGCTTGCCCGCCGAAGTCTTGACATAGGTGGGATACCCCTTTCTATATATATTATCGTCAAAAATGAGGGAAAATTTCACCCCCGGACAGTGAAATTTTTCACAATCCCTGTCGATAACAATAAGGAGTTGATACATGAAAAAACTATTGATATTCGGGATGCTTTTTGCCGTTCTGCTGGGTAATTGCACTGCGTTCGCCATGACCGTCGACGAGGCTTTCGCGGCCGTGATCGCCCTCTCATACACATCGGGTCTCATATACCAGCCGGACATACAAAATCCAGAGCCGTGCAGGCTGGCTCTTGGCGCCAGGACCGGGTTGTACTCGAGCGAAGCCAGCATTGGTTACTGGTTCGGCAATTCTATCTACGGGTTAGAGATTAACTCTTACAGCTTGCACTTTGAGGAATCCACTAACTTTGGATTACTGGCTAATATGATAATAACCAGCAGTGATATAGCCAGCGTATATGTTTCTGGTGGTGTTATACCTGACAAGAACGATCTTCTCCTCGCGGCCAGGGTGGGAATTGAGTTCATGCGGAAGAGGATAAACGGTGTAGGCTATACACTTCAAGCCGGCTTCCCCGGCTTGGTCTACCTGGGCTGCTTCTTTAATATCCCCTTCTGATCAAAGAACGCCCTTCGTACTCGGCACGCCCTTTTTCCGTGGATTAATAGCACAGGCCCTCGAAAGCGAAACGCCAAAAGCCTTGTAGACAGCTTCAATTATGTGATGAGTGTTTCTGCCCGCCAAAAGGTTGATGTGCAGAGTAATGCCGGCATTCAGCACAAAAGCCTCAAAGAACTCCCGCACCACTTCCGCGTCAAATTCCTTGCCCTCTATCTGTGGGAATTCCACATTAAATGTTAAGTGCGGACGGCCGGAGACATCAATTATCACTTCAGCCAAAGCCTCGTCCATAGGTACCTTGGCCTCGGCATAACGCTCAATGCCAATCTTTTTGCCCAGGGCCTTTGAGAATGCCTGTCCCAGACAGATGCCCACATCCTCTACAGTGTGGTGCAGGTCAACTTCAAGATCACCCTTTGCTTTAAGCTTCAGGTCAAAAAGCCCGTGCTTGGAAAACAAGGTCAGCATGTGGTCAAAGAAGGCATTGCCGGTCTTTACCGAGCTTTTGCCGGAGCCGTCAACCGTAAGTTCCAGTTTGATCTGTGTTTCTTTTGTCTTTCTCTCAACCTTGCTTTTTCTCTTCTTCATTGCTCTTCTTTGCCTCGCTTTCGTATTTGCTTAATTTTGCCTGAAGCTGGCTTATCCTGGTCAACTGTTTGACAGATTGGGGTATGGCAAAAAGTATGGCCATTATGACCCCCAGAAAGACAGAAATGATTATTACCAGAGCCAGCGAAACTTCCGGCGCCCTCCACAAGAGAAAGCTCACCGACACCGGCGCGGAGTTAAGCGACGCGAACCCCGCAATAATTACCGCTACAGCCAATGCCAATATCAAGCTCCCCATAATAGACCCCCTTTTTCTTTTCCCATATGATTGTAGGCCGCGGCAGTTACCGTCCGTCCCCGCGCGGTCCTCTTAATGAAGCCTATTTGCATCAGATACGGCTCATACACATCCTCTATTGTATCAGTTTCTTCGGCAATTGAGGCAGAGAGCGTTTCAACCCCCACCGGCCCGCCGTTGAACTTGCTGATTATCGAATCAAGTATTTTCCTGTCCAAATTGTCAAGTCCCAGCTCGTCTATCCCAAGGTTTAAAAGCGCCTGTTTTGCCACCTCCAGGTTGATCCTGCCGTCCGCCTTGACCTGGGCATAGTCCCTTAC
>JAHJBW010000162.1 GCA_018813405.1 Candidatus Margulisiibacteriota bacterium
AAGTGGGTGGCGTTGTTGTCGGTGTTGGGGGCTTTGGCCATTTATTCCCACACCAAAATGCCCCGCCCGAGCAGGTGTGGTTTTGGTGTGGGAATTTATTTGTTTCTGTCAAAAGATAGGGGCAAGGGTCATAGAGCCATAGGGTCTTTGCTCTTTTTGCCTATGATAGTTTTCTTTGTGGCGTCCATGCTGCTTAACCTTTCCTCGGGCATGACGGTAATATCGTGGCTTCAGTACGAAGTCAGGAATTTTCATTATCACCAGATATTCAGCTATTTACATCCTTATAATGTTAGCTCATGGCTTTGGCCATTCTGGGCCTCAACCCCCATGTTTGAAGGCAAGCGGTCGGTGATCGCCATGGGCAATCCTTTTGTCTTATGGCTTATGGTCCCGGTGCTGGGCTATCTTTGTTGCCGCTGGTGGAAGGAGAGGGATGCGGCTTTGCTTTTTATTCTGATCGGTTTTTTTGTGAATTATTTAAGCTGGCTTGTCTACGACCTTTTGGGGCTGACGCCTTTCTTCAAAAGCCGAGGGCTCTTCTTCTATTATTTTATGCCGGCTTTGCCTTTTTACTTTATTGGTCTTGGATATCTGCTGGATAAGATGTTATCGCATAAATACGCCAGGCTGGCGGCGTGGACCTATCTGCTGGCGGTGGTGCTCTCTTTTGCGGTACTCTCTCCGGTGGCATATGGAATGGAAGGATGGCTGACGGTAATATGGAAGAGATAAAAAGACTACTGAAAAAGTTCACTCGGGATTGGAAGAACTATGTGGTCCAAAGTTTAATGGCCACGCTTTCCGTCTTTTTTGTTATGCTGGCGCTTACCTGGCAGGATGCTGTCATAATAGCCTCGCTGGGGGCGACGGCGTTTGTTGTGTTCGCGATGCCCAATAATGTCTCCGCCCGTACCAGGAATGTGATAGGGGGGCACCTGGTTGGCCTGACCTGCGGGTCCCTTGCCGCACTTATCCCGCATGCCACTGACCTTGGTGCCAGCCTGGTCTACTCGCTGGCAGTGGGAAGCTCTATCTTTATAATGGTGGTGACCGACACCGAACATCCCCCGGCTTCCGGTACGGCGCTGGGGTTTGCCATGATGGGCTTTAATCTATACGCCGGCCTGGCGGTGATCTCCGCTTCCATATGCCTTTCTTTCTTCCACTTCATTTTCAGGCCATATTTAAAAGAATTGGTTTAGTATGCTATAATAAAATTGATGTGTACTAAGGAAGAATTAAAAGAATTAGTCGCAGAAAAGCTCAGGGAGAACCTCTTTGTCGTAGTATCCAATCGCGAGCCCTATATCCACAAATTTACCCCCGAAGGTGTCGAATGCAGCAAGCCCGCCAGCGGACTGGTCACCGCCCTTGATTCGGTACTGCAGTCGTGCGGGGGCATATGGGTGGCCCATGGCAGCGGCGAGGCCGACAAAAAGGTGGTGGACAAGAACGACCGGATCCAGGTGCCGCCGGAAGACCCCAGGTACACCTTAAAAAGGATATGGTTGAGCAAAGAAGAAGAAGCCGGTTACTACTATGGCCTTTCCAACCAGACGCTCTGGCCTCTCTGCCATATCGTTTACCAGAAACCCGTTTTCAGCCGCAGTGACTGGGAACAATATAAAAAGGTCAACGAAAAATTCGCGCAGAGCATACTGGAAGAGGTAAAAGGCAAGAATGCCTTTGTTTTCATCCAGGATTTTCATCTGACACTGCTTCCCAAATTGCTTAAAGACGCGGACCCCAACATCAAAGTAGCGCATTTCTGGCACATACCCTGGCCAAATCCCGAGGCATTTCGCATTTGTCCCTGGAAGCAGGAAATACTCGAAGGCCTGCTGGGGGCGGACCTGCTGGGCTTTCACATAGGGTATCACACCGACAATTTCCTGGATACCATTAACCAGGTGCTGGAGGCCAAGGTGGATAAAGTAGCCTCGAGCGTGGTATACGGAGGCCACGAGACGCTGGTAAAGGCTTTCCCCATCGGAGTGGACTTTGAAAAGATCTCACGGTCAGCCGTCGGTCAAAAGGTAGAAAAGAACAGCGAATTCCTGAAAAAACAGCTGAACATTTCAAACATAAAATATGTTGGGGTTGGCGCGGACCGCATTGACTATACAAAAGGAATACCCGAACGGTTCGCGGCCATAGACCGCCTGCTTGAAAAATATCCTCACTACCAGGGCAACTTTGTTTTTCTGCAGGTTGGGGCGCTGAGCAGGATACACATTCAGGCATACAAAAACTTAAATGACGAGATCAACAGCCTGGTAGAGAGAATCAACTGGAAATATTCTTCCGATGGCTGGATACCTATTGTTATGATGCGCAGGCATTTCACGCCAGAGGACCTTATGTCTTTTTATCGCATGTCCGATTTTTGCATATGCTCTTCCCTGCACGACGGCATGAACCTGGTGTGCAAGGAGTTCGTTTCTGCCGCGCGCGACGAAACCTCTCTTTTGCTGTCCCGTTTTACCGGCGCCGCCAGGGAACTTGCTGATTCCGTCCTCATCAATCCGTATGATCCAGAGTCGTTTGCCGACGCCATAAACCAGTCCCTTTGCATGAGCAATGAGGAAAAAGCAAAACGCGTGGCAAAAATGAAAGAATCGATCTCAGAGAACAATATCTACAAGTGGGCCGCGAGCATAATTCGCGCGCTGCTCAAGATAGCATGATGAAGAAATACTTTCTCTTGCTTGACTTTGACGGCACACTGACGCCGATAGTTTCCAGGCCCCGGCTGGCCAAGCTTTCAGCCGGCAGAAAGAATGTCCTGACAAAACTGGCAAAAAGGAAGGACCTTGCTGTTGCCATTGTCAGCGGCAGGGAGCTTGACGATCTCAAGCGTCGCGTGGGCCTTAAAGATGTGATCTATATTGGCAATCACGGCTTTCAGATAGAAGCGGGCAACAGGTTGGTCGTTCATCCGATCGCCAGGAAAAGCCAAAAGCTTATGGAACGCGTCTATAAAGAGCTTAAAGCGGCCATGAACATCGCCGGGGTCATTATAGAGAATAAAAAATACACCTTGAGCGTGCATTACAGAAGGGTAAAGCCCGGCGAAACAGGCAGGGTGAAGCGCATTTTCCAAAAGGTCACGCGCCCGTACCTTGCGAATAAAAAGATAAAGGTGACCGGCGGCAAAAAGGTGTTTGAAGTAAGGCCCAACGTCGTCTGGGACAAGGGCAAAGCTGTTGCCTGGCTGCTTGAAAGATATAACAAAGGCAACGCTATTCCCGTTTATATTGGCGATGACACCACCGACGAAGATGCTTTTAGATATTTGAACGATAAAGGCGAGACCATCCTGGTGGGTAGAAAAAAGACCCTGGCCCGCAGGAGGCTTGCAAGCATTGAAGCAGTCTATAAACTCTTAAAAGAACTGCTCATTGACGGGAGGATATGATATGGACGCAATTATTGGCAAGGTCGTTTTTGTTATGACCAACCAGCGCTACCTTTTTGTGCTGGGCTCTCTGTTGATTTGGACCGTCTGCAGTTGGATAATCGAGACCATGGTGTTCGCGGTGATCGGCAGATTTGTTGCCGGGACCACTAACAGGCTGGATGATACGCTTGCGCGCGAAAGCAAACTGCCTTTTTTCCTGGGTCTGGTCATCGCGGGGTTTTCGGTAATAGGAAATCTTGTTGGCCTGCCACCCAGACTTTTGCCATACGTAAACAGGTTCAGCCAGCTGGCGGTGATCTTTCTTTTGATCTACGCTGTGATCAGGTTCCTGTACAACTTTCTTGTTTTTGGCGGCCAAAAGAACAGTGATCTCAACAAGATACTGCCGTCTTTCTCCCGCCTGGCCAACCTGGCCATATGGGGCGCCGCCATACTTCTGGCGCTCGATCTTTTTGGCATCTCAATAACCCCGGTGCTGGCTTCCCTGGGTATCGCGGCTTTGGCCCTGAGCCTGGCACTGCAGGATACACTTGCCAACTTCTTTTCCGGCCTCTACATCCTCGTCAGCCGCCCGATCAGAATGGGGGACTATGTTGAGCTGGAGAACGGCCTTAAGGGCTATGTGCTGGCTATTGGCTGGAGGGAAACCAGGATAAGGACGCTTCCCAACAATACTGTGGTCATCCCCAACAACAAACTGGCCCAGTCGATCGTTATTAACTATTACCTGCCGGAAAAAGAGATGGCTTGCCTGGTGCAGGTAGGGGTAAGTTATGGCAGTGATCTTGAAAAGGTTGAGCGGGTTACCTGTGAAGTGGGCAAAGAGGTCCTCTCCAGGGTTAGCGGCGCCGTAAATGCTTTTGACCCATTTATCCGCTACCATACTTTTGCCGATTTTAGCGTCAACTTTACGGTCATTTTAAGGATCAACGAGTTCGTGGACCAATATCTTGTAACCCACGAGTTCATCAAGGCTTTGCACAAAAGATATAAGGCGGAAGGGATTGAAATACCCTTTCCCATTCGGACAGTGCAAATGAAAAATTCTTAATCGGGCTTGACTATCATTGTGGATGTGATATCTTTTTTGCATGCGCGCGAAAGTACCGTTCAGATTTTACACCGCTTCCCAGCTTGTCCAGATAACCGGCAGGCGCGCCGCCCATTTAAAAGAGATGGTCGAAGAGCTGAAGCAGGTTGAGGATTCCTCCATCTTTTACCACGTGCATCACGCCTACCGGGAGCATCAGTTCGCTCCAGGCATGTATCCCAATGACTTTGCCCACTGGGTAAAAGATGAGCTGGGAGAGAGCGTTCTGGCCGAGCGCCTGGCCAGCCTTAATATCAAAGAGTTCTCTGATATTGCAACCCTGCGCCAGCGCATAATAGATATCATTGTTGATTTTCTCAATTCCGCCACCGAGATCCGCAAAGCCAGCGCCGGGCATGAATTTTATTTTTGCAGTAATGTGGCGGTGGTCATGCAGACCAAATATTTGGCATACACCCTGGACGAATTCTGCGAGGGCCTTAAAAGGGTCGGATTACGCTCGCTTTTCTTCCATTTTTTTGAGGCACGCTTGAGGCTGGGACACAAGACCAACGATTTTTCCATGTGGATAAAAGATAATTTTGGCGATAAAGCCCTGGCGGACCAGATAGAAGCGCTGGACCCGTACCTTTACACGCTGGACCAGCTCCGTGACAAAATAGCAGCGCTCATCCGGGGCGATGACGGCAGGGAAGAAAGCTCTTTACTGGGGGATATTTTTAGATGGCTAAGATCAGGCTTGAAGATTATAAGCCGATAATCAGAACGCAGAATTTTGACGAGATACAACTGCTGGCGGAAAAAGTTTCCGGCAGGCAGATGAAGATGGTCAATTCAACCGCGGCGGGGGGTGGCGTTGCCGAGATACTCAATCGGCTTGTGCCGCTCATGAACGAGCTGGGCGTCCATGTCCGCTGGGAGGTCATAAAAGGATCGGGCGCTTTCTTTGGGGTGACAAAGGCCTTTCACAATGCCATACATGGGCAAAAGGTCGAGATCACCCAGCAAATGCTGGACATATTTAAGGAAACCCAGGAGGCCAACCTGGCTGACATGAAGTTCGACCAGGATGTTGTGGTAATACACGACCCGCAACCGGTGGGCCTTATCGAGGCCAAAGAAAAGTCTCACGCAAAATGGGTGTGGCGCTGTCATATTGACAGTTCGCATCCCGACGAGCGCGTCTGGAATTTTCTCAAAGATTATATAGTGAAATACGACGCTTCCATGTTCCATACGCCCTGGTTTGCCAAACAGCTTCCCATTCCGCAATATTTCATCTATCCGGCCATTGATCCGCTTTCTGAAAAGAACCGCGAATTGACCAGGTCCGAGATCGAGGCTGTGCTTAAAAAGCACAAGATCACCAACGACAAACCCATCATCACGCAAATATCACGGTTTGATTATCTAAAGGACCCGGTGGGGGTTATTGCCGCCTATAAGATAGTCAAGAAAAGCATTGACTGCCAGCTTATCCTGGCGGGGGGGGCGGCCAGCGACGATCCCGAAGGGGCACAGGTGTTGGCCGAGGTGCTGAAGGCTTCCGAGGGAGATAAAGACATACACATACTTAACCTGCCTCCTTTTTCGGATTTTGACATAAATGCACTGCAGAGGGCTTCGGTTGTGGTCGTGCAAAAATCGCTAAGGGAAGGGTTTGGGCTTACTGTCTCGGAGGCGCTTTGGAAGGCAAAGCCGGTGGTGGCCTCCGCGGTGGGGGGTATTACATTACAGGTCATCCACAATGTTACCGGCATGCTGGTGCATTCTGTCGAAGGCTGTGCCTACCAGATACGCTATTTGTTGAACAATCCCAAAATAGCCAAACAGATGGGGATATATGCCAGGGAACACGTAAGGGAAAAATTCCTGATGACCCGTCTTCTGCGCAATTACCTGCTGCTGATCCTTACACTGCATCATCCTAAAGAGGACGTGATACAGATATAGCTGAAATTTACCGCTCATTTTAACGATATATAAATAGATGAGAGTAAATACCTATGAGTAGTGTAATATTCGGTTCTGTGTCTAAACAACAGCAGCCACCTTTTGGTGCCAGCCAGGTGGTTGAAAAAGAAAACTCAAAACCAGCTCCCTCTGGGGGTAAGCCTGTTATTTCCCAGATCGGTCTTCTGGGGTTGCTTTCATCTGGCCCGAAAGATCTCACAGCGGATGAACAGGCTTTTATAGTCTTGTTTTCTCTCACAGAAGATGAATTTGTACTACTTAGAACTATCTGTAAATTTCACAAAGATGATAGTTTGAATGCTATGCAGATAAAGGTTGACAACTGCAGCGATGAGTCTTTTCTCATCCAAAAGGCCAAGATCACTATTTCAAATTATCAAAAGTACTCAATGTTTGTTGAGGCGCTGTCTTCCTATCTGTTCTTTAATGAAAAAAAACTCTCTATGCAAATAATCCAGCAACAAAACCAGATATTGGGCCCTGTTTTTATTAAAACCCTTCAAACAATTGGAGAGTTTTCTCATTATAAGGAGTACCTTGCTCTCTTAAATAAATATGGCATTGTGGACCCTCTTAATATCTCCAGGCAAGTGTTGGATAGGATGAGTTTGCTGGAAGAGACACTTTTTACCGAATATACAGAACAGGTAAGGGAACTGGCGGTGTCAAATCTTGGCTTTAAAGAAATGGAGGAATACCTTCAACTTGACAAGAAAATGTGGACCCGTTTGGATCAAATAATAACCGGATTTATAGTTGGGACCAAGAATAAGTCTTTTATTGAATTGCGCCAAAGAGATGTTAAAGCAAAGGAACTGTTTAAGGATCAATTTGATCATCTTCCACACAGCCGCCTGGCAAACCTTTCCGAGCAAGAAGTGACCCTAAAGGTGGAACAGGCTTTTAAGGATGCCTTTATCGACACCCCGAGCTTTGATGAAGAAAGGGCATTTGCCAGATTAATTTCTGAAGCGGGCAGGGCCAGGCTGGACCACGCAGACCTTAAGTTTTATGCCCGGGCCGGGCAAAGTGATCTTACTTTTGAGGAAAAGAAAGTGCTTTATTTTCTCAAAAAATCTGGCACGGCTTTGGTTGAGCCTAAAACAGATGCTTTGGTTTATCGGCAGCAAAATATGAAGGAGTGGATAAACAAAAATTATGCTGAAAAGGAAAAATACCTTATGGAGCAATATTTGGCCGCCACTCGCAAAGCAATTAGTGCTTGCCCTGATCCCTTGATTTCTTTGGCAGATTCTGGCCTGGGAAGGGCCGATACCTTGTTTTATGCCATGAGATCAGTTGGCTTTTCGGAGCAGGAATTATTGTTTCTGTCAGCTATGGCGGCTTTTCGCGAGCTTGATAGGGATACAGCCTCACGATTGAAAGGATCCAGAAGTGAACAAATTGAAACTTGTATAGAGGAAGTGAAAAAAACTATCCAGCAAGAAGATAATCCCTCTCTTAATAAAGACCAGAAGCAAAAGCTAAGAAAAAGATTAGAGTGTTTGTATCGCATTCTCAGTAATTTACTTGGGTCTGAGCTGGAGACAGCAAAAGTATACAGTAATCGGGTGTATGGAATTTTGACCGGAATTGCTCTTGATGCCGAGTTTTTAGAAGTGGAATGGACCAGTGAGACCAGTGATGATGAGATTGCCTATGGAAAGCTTTTGAGAATTTTTAGTTCCAGGACTTTCCCCTATTTAGACCCCTCTAACATTATTGCTACCCACATTTTTTCAATGATACAGGTCGGAAAAGTCAATGACGCTTTTGTTGAGACAATGTTGAGATATTCTTCGTTGTATTTATTGGAAGGTTTAAATGGCCAGTTTGGGATAGATGCCTTAAAGAGGGAGATCGTGAACTGTTTAATGTATAAAGGGATAGAGAAGCATCTGGAGCATAAACCAGATTATGACGCCTCAAGATCACGAATATTAACATGGCTTAAAACTTATATTCAGGAAACCAGAGAAAACTTGGAAGCATCACAGATGCGTGTCAGAATCCCGGTCCTCTCGTGTGTTTTTCGTATTTTAGTTGACTTTAATGTCTTGACTGAAAAAGAAGTAACAAAATTTTCGTTCGACAACCCGCTGGTACTTCCCCGAACAGATTTGACTGTCAACGAGTTTAAAAAGGGGGAAATCTATCTTACCCGCGGCTACAAGAATTTGCCAGAAGAAGTTAAAAAAACAATTGAAGCCAGCGGCTTTTCTAAATTCTGTTTAAAATACACCGATCTTTTGAGTGTTTATTGGGCCCCCCATGACAAAAGATCCAATGTGGGGGGCTTTGCAACCCTGGATAAAGATACTATTGTTGTCTATTATGATTCCGGGCTAGACCTGGCTGCTACTGTCGTGCATGAACTGCGACACAAGGTTGATAAACAACAGCTAGCTGCTTTTAATAAAGACAATCCAGATGCAAGGGAGTGGGATACCATCCCTTCACTTGTTACAGAAAAAAATGCCTATACCTTTACTTTGAAACTTTTTGAGAAATCACCCCGCAAATCAAAATACGTTAAAAGAGCTATCAGGCACTTTAAAGAGGTTGTCAGCAAAGCCAATCTCTTGCTTGGTTTACCCGAGAATCACGAAGAAATTCTAATGCCTCCCTATGAGGGCATAAGGCCTGATTCCCGTGTGAGCGATGTGGATCCTTCCAGCATTGGATTATGTTATGAAGATATGAAAATGATAAAAGCGCTAATAATTAAAATGGGCTATAACCCGGAAGAAGTGAAATGCCTTTTTGAAAACTGTATGAGTATTGCCGCCGGAAAACCTGTTGAAATGACCAGCGTGAGTTTTAGGGCTGACAGGCGTAATATTTTTATTGGTTTTTTGCACAAACTGTTGTTCAAGCACAAAGGAAG
>JAHJBW010000163.1 GCA_018813405.1 Candidatus Margulisiibacteriota bacterium
CGGACTCACCAATTACGAGTTCGGGGTGAACATCGACTTTATCTGCTGGAAGAACCTGTATTTTCTTATGGGAGCGAATTTCCTTTTTCCGCCATCAGGAGTACCCGAAGTGGCCATAAACTCACTTGGCCTTGAATATAACCATCCTCTGGGCAAAGGCCATCTCATCGCCGGGTTGATCTTCAACCGTTCCTACATCAAGGATAACAATGGCCGCGGGCATATGGACTGGAGCTACCATCTTGGGTACAAATATCGATGGTTAAAAGATTATGATTGGGTGACCTATTTGGGAATGATACCTCAGGCGCTCCTAAAAGATGACCTTGAGTATAAGGCCGGGCAGGCGTATTTTATCCGCTCGGGCGTCGAGGTTTATTTCTAAATCTGATATAATCAATAACAGGAGGATCTTATATGTTTGGAAATCTTTTAACTGCCATGGTGACTCCCTTTAAAGAAGACCTTTCTGTCGATTACAAAAAAGCGGAGGAACTGGCCAAGTATCTGGTAGAGAACGGATCTGAAGGGATAGTTGTCCATGGCACCACCGGCGAATCGCCGACCCTTACCCACGAGGAAGAATACGAACTTTATCGAGTGGTAAAAAAGGCGGTAGGCGGCAAAGCCAAGGTTATTGCCGGTACCGGTTCAAATTCTACAGCTACCTCGATCAAATCTACCCAGGAAGCGGAAAAAATTGGCGTGGATGGCGCCATGATAGTGGTGCCTTACTACAATAAACCTTCGCAAGAGGGTCTGTACAGGCATTTTTCTGCCATTGCAGAAAATACCTCCTTGCCGCTTATTATCTATAACATTCCTGGGAGAACGGGAATAAATATGACACCGGAGACGGTAGCCCGTTTGGCCGCTGTCAAGAACTATGTTGGCCTAAAAGACGCGGCCGGCAATCTGGACCAGACCTCCATGAATCGCAAGCTTACCCCCAAAGACTTCATTATTTGGTCGGGTGACGATTCGCTCACGCTCCCGATGATGGCGGTAGGGGCTACAGGGGTCATCTCGGTCGCTTCGCACATCGCCGGCAAACAGATCGCCGAAATGATAAAGACACGGTCGACCGAGCTCCATTTAAAATTGCTACCTTTGTTCAAGGTGCTTTTCATCACCGCCAATCCCACTCCGGTAAAAGCGGCGCTTGAGATGATAGGCAAACCGGTCGGTAAACCCAGACTGCCTTTGATAGAAGCCAATGAAAGCGAAAAAGAACAGATCAAAAAAGTGCTGAAAGACCTGAAGATCATTTAACAATGATGAAGAAATTGCTATTGCACGCCTGCTGTGGCCCTTGCGCGACATACAGTCATCGGGTTTTTGAAGAAGCTGGCTGGAATGTCACAGTCTACTTCTTCAATCCGAACATTTATCCGGAATACGAGTTCGTAAAAAGATATGTCGAGCTAAAAAGATATTGCGGTAAAAGCGGCCTGCCGCTGGTGTTTGATTTTGAGAACGTTGAACTAACGCCCGGACAGTGTTCCGCCTGTTACGGTTCGCGCCTTAAAAAGACAGCGGCGTTCGCGAAGGAGAACGGGTTCGAGGCGTTTTCCACCACCTTGCTCATAAGCCCCTATCAGGACCATGAGCTCATCAAAAAAACAGGCGAGAATGTTTCGGATGAAATGTCGGTGGATTTTGTATATGATGATCTAAGGACGGGCTACAGGGAAAGCCGCATCATTTCCAGGGAACATGGCCTGTATATGCAGAAGTATTGCGGATGCGAAAACAGCTTTCGGCAGATGAACGAGAGGAGTAAAAAAAATGAGCGCCTTGCGACAACTGCTTAACGACAATAAATTCACTTTAATAACCTGTCTTCCGGAGGATAACCCTGCCTATGCCAGGCTGGCGCAGGAAGCCGGGGCCGACGCCCTGCTTGTCCGCGAACATTTCGCGTTAGAGGATATAGTTGCAGCTGTTGATATCCCTGTCGGCCTGGATACGGTCACCAATGAGGACCTGGCGGACAAAGATTTTAAAAAGATGATCAAGCTGGTGGACTTTGTGAATTTTGTCCCTGAAGCGCTTTTGCAGGTAAAGGCACTTAACGATCTTACCCGGGTGATAGCGCTGGATGATACTTTCAGCATTGAACAGCTAATGGCTTATAAAGAAAAAGGCGCTGACGCCCTTGATGCCGCAATATTGCCTGGAAGGATTGGGAAGAAAGAGCTGATGATAGGCGACCTTCAGCAATATATCACCATTTGCATAACTTCCGGCCTGCCGGTCATCATTCCCACGCAAAAGGTGATCAAGCCATCTGAGGTGGCCATTATCGAAGACGCCGGCGCCAAGGGTCTTATCCTGACAGAGACCGTTCTGGGTAATAGCGAACGCTCTTTTGAGAAAGCTCTCAGAGAATTCAGGATCGCGGTCGATGATCTGGGGTAGTCCTAAGTCCTACGCCTGCCTGCCGGCAAGGCAGGTCCTGGGTACTATGTCAGCGATATTGCTGCTGGTTGTTTTCTTCGCACTGCCTGCTTTGTCAATGTCCACATCCCCGCAGGAAAGTTTTTCCTTTGTAGTGTTTGGCGACAACCAGGGCAATGATAGGGTCTTCAATAAGATAATTGACAGCATAAACCACGATCCCTACATTTCTTTTGCCGTGCATGTGGGCGACATGGTGGACTCTCCGACCGAAAAAGAATATCAGCACTTTTTGGGGCTTATTAAAAGGCTCAATGTGAAAATGTTCCCGACCATGGGAAATCACGATGCTGTTTATGGGGGAGATAAGCGTTTCAATAAGTATTTTGGTCGGGTGTACTACAGCTTTGATCACAAGAACTCGCATTTTATCGTGATGGACAATTCTTTAAAAAATAGCTTTGGTAAAAAGCAATTCGATTGGCTGATCACAGATCTTGAAAAGAACAAAAAAGTGAACACTTTTGTATTCTTTCACAAGCCGCTCTATGATCCTTCCGGAATATTCCTGGACTATATTATGTCAAGCCGCGAGACAGCTGAAAAACTTATGGATGTTTTTAAGACTTATCATGTCAAGTATGTGTTCTTTGGCCATATACACGGTTATGCCAGGTCCGTGCGCGCGGGCACAACTTACATTCTTTCAGGCGGCGCGGGAGGCCCTCTTCACCTTCCCCCGGCACTGGGCGGCTTTTATCACTATGTGAAAATAACCGTAAAAGGTGATAAAATAAAAAGCGAGGTAATTAAAATAGATGCTCAAGAGCGTTGAAAGTAGAAATGAAATGGTGCTTGCCTGCCTGCACCTTTCAACCGATCCGGTCTTTTTGAGGCTGGACCAGGGAGAAAGAATGCGATTGATATCGGAAGCTGGCGAGCAGGGCCGTCAGATAGCTGACTGGATCGTGGCAGAGTACAATAGTACCGACCCCCGCAAGATAGCCGAGCAAATGGGGGTCAAGGTGCATGGAGAAGAAGGGGGAGGAAAGAAGAAAAGCGAGTACCGCAAGAAGAGTGGAGAAATAATCGTTTTCAGGGACGCGCTGGGCAGGCTTTCTAACGAGATCACCGTGCCGCATCTGGCTGAACGTCTGTTAAGGTTCCTGGTAGCTAACGAACTTTTTCACCATATTGAAGAGATAAAAGTAGGCAGGATATTTAAAAAATTCCCCATTCCGGTAAAGATGGGCCCGCTGACCGTTAAAAAATATATCCCCGCGCTTTCTGATGTTGCGGCGCAATCGTTTACCCGCAGTTTGCTGAAGCTGGAATTCTCGCCCCGAGTGTTTGCGTATATTACTTATATGCTTTTCACTTCGGATTTTAAGCGCTAAATTTTTGTGCTATAATTACTAATAATGTCAGCCGATTTACATATTCATACCAATCATTCCGACGGAACAGATGCACCGGAAGAAATAGTCAGAAAAGCCAGGACGGCCGGCCTTAAGACCATTGCCATTACCGATCACGATATTGTCTCGGGCATTGCTCTGGCCCAGAAAACCGGAAGTGAAGCGGGTGTCGAGGTCATCCCTGGCATTGAATTCACCACCGAAACGCAAAAATGCGAGGTCCACATACTTGGATATTTTATAGACCACACCAACAGGGATTTTCTTGGCCTTCTGGATAAAATGCAGCACAGCCGCGAGGACCGTATCTACAAGATGGTGGATAAGCTTAAGAACCTCGGTATCAACATTGAAGCCAAAAGGGTCTTTGAAATAGCCGGACATCCATGGGCTGGCAGGCCTCACGTGGCCAAGGCCCTGCTGGAGAAAGGATATGTTTCAACTTTTAAGGAAGCTTTTGACAGGTACATCCAATTCCAGGGACCGGCCTATGTCAGCCACTTTAAACTTTTGCCCGAAAATGCGGTAAAATTAATAAGGCAGGTGGGGGGCGTTGCCGTTTACGCGCATCCTTTCTTTAACAACGCCGAAGAAAAAACCATTCTGCCAAAGCTGGTAAAGGCTGGCCTGCAGGGGCTCGAGGCCTACTATCCGGCTTTTGGCCCTTCACAAACGGCGGAGCTGGTAGAACTGGCGGAAAAAATGGGCCTGTGCCTTACTGGGGGGTCGGACTATCATGGCTCTATAGGCGGGCGAGAGATCAGAAGTCTTGGGGATTTTTCCATACCCGATGAAGTGGTAGAAAAATTAAGGGGTCTTGTAAAATGAACACATATGCTGAGATCGATCTGGCGGCCGTCAACAGGAATATTTCCGAGATACGAAAGATCATCCCCGGCCAGACCAGGTTCATGGCAGTGGTAAAGGCCAATGCTTACGGCCACGGCTCTGTCGCCGTTTCACGAAAGGCCCAGGAGTCCGGGGTTGAATACCTGGCGGTGGCCAATATCCGGGAAGCCATAGAGCTAAGGGACAACGGCATACTTGGCCCAATATTAATACTTACCGAGTCGCCGACCTCGGTGCTGGACGATGTGATCCAATATAATTTTACCCAGACAGTATATTCATACACTGAAGCCAAGGCCCTGTCGGATGAAGCGGCGCGCAGGGGCAGGACCGCCCGTATGCACATAAAGATAGATACCGGCATGGGCAGGGTGGGAATACTGCCTCCTGATGCATTGGCCGAGATCACCAAGATATCTTCTTTGCCAAATCTTGAAATAGAAGGTATCTTTACTCATTTTGCAAAGGCAGATTATCCAGACCAGGGGGAGTCGTTCACTTCGGAGCAATTCAACAAATTCAAGAATATAATAAGCCGTTTGCCGAATATTAGGATAAAGCATGCTGCCAACTCGGCCGCCACGCTTTTTTTTCCGACAACCCACCTGGATATGGTAAGGATCGGACTGATGATGTATGGCATGTATCCTAACGAAGCTTCGCGGCAGAAAATAAAGCTTTCACCCGCGCTTTCGTTTAAAACGCGCGTTACCTACCTTAAAAGGGTCCCGGCAGGCACAGCGCTCGGATATGGCGGAGAATATACCACCAGGCAGGAGACCCATATTGCCACTCTGCCTGTAGGTTATGCTGACGGGTTTAGCCGCAGGCTTTCCAATAGGGGCAGTGTTCTTATCCGGGGAAGAAGGTTTCCTGTGGTAGGCAGAATATCCATGGACCTGTCGCTGGTGGATGTGGGGTCATCTCACGTTGAAACGGGCGACGAGGTTGTGCTTATTGGCCAGCAGGGCTTTGAGGTCATTACAGCCGACGAGGTGGCCAGGCTTGAAGATACCATTAATTATGAGGTTGTTTGCAGTATTGGGAAACGAGTGCCGAGAGTATACAAATGAGCTATATTTCGCTGTACAGAAAATACCGTTCGCAAAATTTTAAAGAGATAATAGGGCAGGAGCATATTGTGCGGACCCTGCAGAATGCTATCTTGAACAGCCGCCTGGCGCACGCTTATCTTTTCACCGGACCGCGCGGCACAGGAAAAACCTCTACCGCCAGGATACTGGCCAAGGCGCTGAACTGCGCAAAAGGCCCCGGTGCCGAACCCTGTGGAGTATGCGACAATTGCGGCAAGATAACTAACGGACATTCCGTGGATGTCATTGAAATAGACGCCGCATCCAACCGCGGCATCGACGAGATCCGCGAGCTGAGAGAAAGGGTCGTCTACGCGCCGGTGGAAGGCCGCAATAAAATTTATATCATAGATGAGGTACACATGCTGACCTCGGAAGCCTTTAACGCGCTGCTGAAAACCCTTGAAGAGCCTCCCGCGCATACCATATTCGTCCTGGCCACTACCGAACCCAATAAAGTGCCGGTGACGATCTCTTCGCGCTGTCAGCGGCTGGACTTTAGAAGAATAACGCTTCCGCAGGTAAGACAGCATCTTTCCGAGATAGCGAAAAAAGAAGGGTTCACTTTAGAAGAAAAAGCGCTTGACCTGATAGCCCGGGCAGGGGAGGGCTCCATGCGTGATTCCATTTCCCTGCTTGATCAGGTGGTTTCTTTTGCCGGCAACGATATCAAAGCGGACCAGGTAGTTTTGCTTTTGGGCGCCGCGGATGAGGAGTTGTTATATTCTCTGGCCGATGCCATAGTCCGTAACGACATTGCCGCGGCCATGGAAAAGGTTAGGCTGGCTATAGAAGCAGGGGCCAGCAGTATTCAGGTGGTCAGGGACCTGGTTAACCATTTCAGGAATCTTTTGCTTTGTAAACTGGGGGCAGGTGAGAGTCTGGAGCTTACCGCCGATCATATTAACAGGCTCACTCTTCAAGCGGAGCAGTTCTCCCTGGAGCGCGTCAAGGCGGTGCTAACAGCGCTTTCGCGGGCGGAGCTGGACATGAAATGGCACCCTTACGGCCGTATAGTCATGGAGGTAACCCTTGTTGAGTTGATGGGGAATAATGTGGAGAGAAGTGGAGACAGGTTGGGGCAGGTGGAGAAAAGTGGAGACATGTCCCGAAGGGAGACGTTGGTGGTGGTTGAAGAGGATAAATTTGCCAGGATAATGAACGTTTGGAAAGAAATACTCAATAAGGTAAAAGAAAAGTCGCTGTCGGGCTTTGTTTCTCTGCACGAGGGACAGCCCAGGGAGATATCCGGGAGTGGAAAGCTGGTAATTTGTTTTAGGAAAGGTTATGCTTTTCACAAACAGCGGCTGGATGAGGCAAAAAACAAAGAGACGGTTGAATTGGCCATTAAAGAAGTCCTGGGTGAAGATATAAAAGTAGAATCGGTCGTAGATGATGCTGAGGCGGCCCCGAACGCGGTCAGCATTGAGACGGTAAAGGAAATGTTCGGGGGAAAAGTAATTTCTTAGGAGGTAACGGCAATGGGATTATTTGGCAATCTTGGTAACATGGGAGAAATGGTAAAGCAGGCCCGCGAAATGCAGAAACAACTAAAAACCATCAAGGATGAGCTGAAACGCATGACATACAAGGCGGAATCAGCCGGGGTAGAAGTAGTGGTCGATGGGGAAATGAACATAAAGGATATTAAAATAGGCAGCAATGTCAACCTCAATAAAGTTGGCGATCATTTTAAGGATGCCGCAAACAAGGCTCTTTCCATGGCCAAACACGACGCCGCGCAGAAACTTCAAAGTGTGGCGGGAGGCTTGAACATTCCGGGATTGACCTAAATGGTAGATTACACGCCGTCGTTAAAGAATTTGATAGAACAGTTCAAGAAGCTGCCCGGCATTGGCCCCAA
>JAHJBW010000164.1 GCA_018813405.1 Candidatus Margulisiibacteriota bacterium
AAGAACGTGCTTATCATAGGGGGAGGATTTATTGGAGTAGAATTTGCCGATGAGCTTGCCGGCGTCAAAGGACTGAATGTGAGCCTGGTCGAATTTTTGCCAGATCTACTCATGAACTCTTTTGACCCCGAGTTTGGCAAAATGGTCGAAGAAAAACTTTCTGCCCGGGGTGTAAACCTTTTGCTAGGAAAAAAGGTGGAAGAGATCATTGGTAAAGATAGTGTTGAGGGAGTGTTGCTTTCTGGCGGAGAAAAAGTGCCGGTTGACCTTATTGTGCTGGGGATTGGAGCAAGCCCGTCGGTAGAACTGGCGAAAAAGGCAGGGCTGGAAATGGTCAAGGGCAAATCAATATGGGTAGATGAATATATGCGGACATCCGATTCTGATATTTTTGCCGTTGGGGACTGCGCGGCAAAAAAAGATTTCTTCACCAGGAAAAGCTTGCCCGTAATGCTGGCATCAACGGCCACAGCCGAAGCCAGGGTGGCGGGATCTAACCTGTATAAACTGCAGGTCATCAGAGAGAACAAGGGTACCATAGCGATCTATTCGACCTATGTGGATGGTCTGGTGCTGGGCTCCGCCGGGCTCACCGAAGCCAGCGCCAAGAGAGAGGGATTTGATATCGCAGTAGGGAAAGCCGAAGCTCCTGACAAGCATCCGGCCAGTATGCCGGGGGCCAAACTTATAAAGGTGAAATTGATATTTTCAAAACAATCGGGAATATTAATGGGGGGACAGGTAGCTGGCGGCTGCTCCGCTGGAGAGATGATCAATATAATCGGACTGGCCATACAAAAGCGCGTATTGGTCACTGAGCTTGAGACACTTCAAATGGCGACCCATCCATATCTTACGGCGCCGCCGACCACGTACCCGATTGTGCTGGCGGCCCAGAACGCCAAATAGCAGGGCCAGGGGAAGAGATCGTGAAAAAACCTTGCCGATTGCATTAACCTGCCTGTCGTTCTATAATTTATGCATGGAAAAGATTTACAAAACACTGGTGCTGGCCCTTCGTAATCATCTTCACAAGAACGATTTCAAACAAGCGGTGCTGGGGGTTTCCGGCGGAGTGGATTCCGCGCTTACACTGGCGCTTGCCTGCGACGCCCTGGGTTCGGAAAATGTGCACGCGGTCTTTTTGCCGTCAAAATACACCTCTAAAAGAAGTTTAAATGACGCCAGGACCGTGGCCAGTAACTTTGGCGTAGATTTCAGGATCGTCTCAATTGCCAGGCTGTACGATCTCTACCTTAAAGAGCTAAAACCATCTTTTAAAGGAACCAAACGGGACAAAACCGAAGAGAATCTTCAGGCGCGCGTCCGTGCCAATATCCTGATGGCACTATCGAACAAGTTCCACTGGATGGTGCTGGCCACAGGGAATAAATCAGAAGCCTTAATGGGTTATTGCACCCTTTACGGCGATACTGTTGGCGGCTATGCGGTCTTGAGCGATGTCCCTAAAACCCTTGTCTATAAACTGGTTGAATGGCGCAACAGGCAGAAAGAGGTTATCCCCCGATCGATAATCGACCGCGCACCCACAGCGGAGCTTTCGCCCGGACAGCTTGACCAGGATATCCTTCCTCCTTATGAGGTCCTTGATCCTATCCTGGAAGCCTATGTTGATAAAAAGAAAACGCTAAAGCAGATCGTTAAAATGGGTTTTAAGGAAAAAACCGTAAAACAGGTCATCGATACCATCAAAGCCACCCAGTTCAAAAGGGACCAGTGCCCGCCGGGACCGAAAATAAACTTAAATGTTAAAACTTAAATGTTAAATTTAAGGAAGAATTTATATTTAATTATCATATTAATGTTGGTTTTTCTTTCAACGGTAGCCCTGGCTGTTGAGCAAAGGATCGATAGGGGGTTTTCGCTGGGAGGGGACCTGAGCACCGGCAATACCCAGGAGAACAGCATAAACGCCACACTGCGCCTTAATCGCAACAAAGAACTGGTGGACGAGACCACTTTGAAGGCCAGCCTTGACTATAAATCCGCCAACGGCGCGGATACCAAGTTCAAGATATATTCTTCCCTTCGCTACGCGCATTCGCTGGCCAATACTGTTTACAGCTACGCCAAAATGGAATTCACGCACGACAAGTTCCAGGATATTGAAATGCGCTTTGTCCCGACAGCAGGGGTGGGCAGGTGGTTCTTCAATGAGGACGACCTGAGGCTTATGGGTGAAGCGGCCCTGGGCCTGCAGGCCGATATTCTAAAAGACAACCTCAGCTCTGGCACAATGGTGCTGACCCTGAGTTCTGACTTGCAGTGGTGGGGATTGGTGAATTCCTTTGACAGCTATTTCGCGCTTGATGATTTTGCCAATTACCGCTTTACCGATACGATCTTCTACAATATGTATCTGAGCGAATATCACCTTTTTAAGATCGGCGCAAAGGATGAATATTCCAACATGCCGGTGGCTGGCGTTAAGAACAACGACTTTACCTTCTTGATAAGTTTTGAATATCGTTTTACCGAGATCGAGGATATATAAATTAAAAGCCGATCTGTGATATAATTTCTTATAATAGCAATGAAATATACTTCTCAACGAGGAACAAAGGATATTTTGCCGTCTGAAACGCCTGTCTGGCAAAGGATAGAGGCGTCCTGCCGCAGGATATTCGGGCTTTATAACTACGCCGAGATACGTACTCCCGTCTTTGAACAGACCGAGCTTTTTTCCCGTTCAATAGGCACGGATACGGATATTGTGAGCAAGGAAATGTATACGTTTGAGGACAGGGGAGGGCGCAGTCTTACGCTAAGGCCGGAAGAGACCGCGCCCGTGGTCCGCGCCTGCCTCCAGCACAACCTTATCTCGCCGGAAAATATCACCAAGCTCTGGTACATGGGCCCCATGTTCCGCTACGAAAGGCCCCAGGCCGGCAGATACCGCCAGTTCCACCAGGCCGGGGTCGAGGCTTTTGGCTCGACAGACCCCATGCTTGATGTCGAGGTTATCGACATGGCTGTCCAACTTTTCAGGGAAATAGGACTAACAGACCTTGAAGTGGATATAAACTCAGTCGGCTGTAAAAAGTGCCGGCCAGAATTCATAAAGAAGCTTACGAAATACTTTACGGACAAAACCAGTGACCTGTGCGACGACTGCAAAAAACGACTTGTAAAAAACCCCTTGAGGGTGCTGGACTGCAAAATTCAGGGCTGCCAGTCGATCATTAAGGCGGCGCCGGCGCCTGTTGATTCGCTCTGCAGGGAATGCGAGGAGCATTTTGAAAATGTAGTGGCCTGTATGGACGAGCAAAAGATAAAATACAAGATCAACAATCGATTGGTCAGGGGGCTCGATTATTACACGGGTACGACCTTTGAGGTTGTTTCCGATAAGCTTGGCGCGCAAAATGCCGTCTGCGGCGGGGGCAGGTATGATGATCTTGTAAAAGAGCTGGGCGGAAAACCGGTCCCGGCGGTTGGGTTTGCCATAGGATTGGAAAGATTGGTTGGTATCATCGGGTCCGATGTCCAAAGTCCTAAGTCCGATGTCGTGGATGTGTATTTAATAGCGATTGGGGAGAAGGCGAAAAATATTGCCTTTGATCTGGCTTCCGGCATAAGGAAAGCGGGATTCTCGGCCGATATGGATTTTCACGGCAAAAAACTGAAATCACAACTGAAACTGGCTGACAGGATCGGGGCCAGGTTTGTGCTTATACTGGGAGAGGACGAACTTAATAAAGGTAAAATAGTGTTTCGCGACATGAGCGAAGGAAAACAGGAGGAGATCAAATGCGACGCAGCCACCATTGTGGAAGTGTTAGAGAAAAACAAATAGGCAGGGAAGTACACCTTGTTGGATGGGTGCACCGCCGACGGGACCATGGCGGACTTGTTTTTATAGACCTCAGGGACCGTTCCGGTATCGTCCAGGTGGTCATTCCGGCCGAGAACAACGCGCTCCACAAGACCGCGTAAGGCGTGCGAAGCGAATTCGTTGTCGCCCTGTCTGGCAAGGTCGAAAAACGCGCGCCCGAGACCGTCAACAAAAATATTCCCACCGGCGAGATAGAAGTGCTGGCTTCGTCTCTTGAAATATTGAACACCGCCAAGACCCCGCCGATCGAAGTGGCCGACTCTACCACCGAACCGGATGAAAAGATCCGCCTTAAGTACCGTTATATCGACCTGCGCAAAGACAAGATGCGCGAGAACCTTATCTTTCGCCATAAGATCATTAAAGCCATGTCCGACCATATGGACAAAGAGGGTTTTCTTAATATCGAGACGCCCTTCCTTACAAAATCCACACCGGAAGGCGCGCGCGACTTTCTGGTCCCCAGCCGCGTCAATCCCGGCAAGTTTTATGCTCTTCCGCAGTCACCCCAACTGTTCAAACAGCTCTGCATGGTGGGCGGGCTTGAAAAATACTATCAGGTGGTGCGATGTTTTCGTGACGAGGACCTGAGGGCCGACCGTCAGCCCGAATTTACCCAGCTTGATATCGAAATGTCCTTTGTCACCGAAAAAGACGTAATGGACAATATCGAAAAGCTTTTGGTCTATACCGTCGCGGAATTGCAGAAAGATATCGACCTGTTCCGCGGCAAGCACATTCCAAATATTGACATTCCCTTCAAGCGGCTTAGCTGGGACGAGGCCATGAGCAGATATGGCTGTGACAAGCCCGATACCCGTTTTGGCCTGGAACTTATGGATGTTAGCGACCTGCTCGAAAACTCGGAATGTTCTATATTTTCAAAGACCATCTCTGCCGGCGGCATAGTAAAAGCGGTCAACGCCAAAGGCGCCGCAAAATTCTCTCGCGCTGAACTGGACAAACTGGAAGCCTATGCGAAATCGCTTGGCGCGAAAGGCCTGGCCTGGATGGCGGTCGAAGGGGCTGACAGGGTCAGATCACCTATTGCCAAATTCTTCAAACCCGAAGAGCTGAGAACGCTTTTGGAGAGGGTAGAAGCAGGCGAGGGCGATGTGGTCTTTTTTGGGGCAGGCAAAGCCGACATGGTCAACCATGTCCTGGCGGCCGTAAGATTGGAACTGGGAAAAAAGCTCAATCTCATCAAAAAAGACGAATTTCATTTCCTGTGGATAACGGACTTTCCGCTCTTTGAATATTCCGACACCGAAAAACGCTGGGTCTCGCGGCACCATCCTTTTACCGCCCCGCACGGCAATTGGGACGATATTGAAGAACGCTTTGCCGACGATCCCAGCCTTATCAAGGCGCAGGCCTATGACCTGGTGCTTAACGGATCGGAGCTTGGCGGCGGTTCCATCAGGATACACCGCATGGACATCCAGAGAAAAATATTCAAGATCCTTGGTTTTTCTGAAGAAGAAGCCCACAGAAGATTTGGCTTTTTGCTTGAGGCCCTCGAATACGGCGCCCCGCCGCACGGAGGTATCGCTCTGGGCATGGACAGGCTGGTCATGCTTTTTGCCGGTATGGATTCTATCCGTGACGTGATAGCTTTCCCAAAGACCCAGTCAGCGCTTTGTCCGCTTACCGGCGCGCCAGACACCGTGGACGCGAAACAGCTGAAAGAGATACATATCAGGGCAGCGTTAGATTGAAGGCCTTGTCCACGCTAAGCTTTCCGCCAATGTCCCAGAAAAAGCGCAGGGGTATCCTGTCGTTCCTGCTTTGGACCGGACCGTTCAATATTTTTTCCAGGCTGTTCCGGTCCAGATAGTGATAGTTGATCTTGTCAATGGGCAGGCTGGTCACAAACACATCCCTCTGGTCGTTGACCCTGAATCTCATAATGGAATAAAGGGGAGAAGATACCGAGGCGCCTTTAATGTCTGTTGCCGAGGCATAAAAAATGATCTCCGGCGATATTTCTTCCCTGGCGAACTTGACCCACTGGGTACCCCTGGAAAAATAGGCTTCCCTGCTTTCCCATTTCTTTTTTGTCCAGCCGCGCAGGTCGGGACCGCAATAATACAGGTCCACCCTTTTTGTGGGGTCCCTGCCGGATGTTTTGATCGGTATATAAATGTTAGTCGCGTCTTCTTCGATCGGTTTGACGAAAATATCGGGAAGGTCGTTGGCTCCTTTCAGGCGGCTGTCGCAGTATTTGATAATGTTCTGGAACATGTCTTCGTTGACCATGTGTCTTATATTGGGATAGATATACATTTTCTTGTTGGCGGGTATCATTAGATAGGACCGAATGAAATTGGGCAGATAAAAACAGTTGTCATTGGTGCCGGTCACATAATAGACCGGCGCGTGCTGATAGCGCAGGAAATTGCTGGGATCGAAATGCTCCTGGAAACTCTTTCTTTCTTTTTCCGGGAGCTTGCTGTCCAGATACTCCTGCCAGGTCGATCCTTCTGTCAGGTAGCCTGACCCAAAAACGGGTATGGCGGCGGCCAGCCTTTGATCGAGCCCGTTGGTTATTAGCGTTATCACGCCGCCCCACGACAGGCCGACCATTCCTATCTTATCCCTGTCAATGTTCTCCCTGCCGCTTAAAAAGGTTATGGCGCCCCTGGCGGCTTTGACCGCGTGATAAAGATAGTTGTCGGTAAGTCCGGGAGAGCTCTTGAACAGGTTTTCTACCGTCATATCGGGACCGGTAGAACGCGATATGGACCTTCCAATCCCTTTGCCGGGGAGATCGATGCACAAAGACGCGTAGCCAAGCCTGGCCCAAACCAGGGACCTTTCAAGATACGCGTATCCCCCTCCGCCATGAACAACGATGACGGCCGGAATTTCTTTTTTGGCCAATGGATAGCACAGGAAACCGAAGATATTTACGTCATTACCGCCGTAATTACTGCAGGTGTAGTTGATCTCTTCAACAACGATGTTTTCCACGATGTATTTGTTCAGAGTTTTTGGCTTTATGTCCTGTGGAATTCCCCATGGCAGGCCGGGAAGGTCGAACGCGAACGCGGCGCTTGCCCAAATGACAGGGAAAATCAAGAAAAAGAGGAGCTTTTTCATGTTCACATTATAGCATTCTTTTAGCCTGATTTTCATCCCCCGCCTGTTGATTTAAGGCCAAAAATATAGTATAATATAATCCCATAATGGTATTGTATATATCCACCTTCTTAACAGCGCTTTTTGTCACCATTGTGGCAACCCCTATGGCTTCAAGGATAGCCCAAAAAATAGGCGCTGTTGATCATCCTTCCGACAGAAAGATACATACTTCCATCATTCCCCGTCTGGGTGGGCTGGCCATTTTTATAGGCTTTGTCGTTGCCATTTTGCTTTCATTGATGTTAGCCTCGGCCCTGGGAATGCAGGTGGATGTCCGCTTGATCCTGGGGGTGGTGCTTGCCGCGAGCGTCATGTTCTTGTGCGGGCTTGTAGACGACATCAAAGGGTTAAAACCCTTGCAAAAGCTTGCCTGGCAGGGATTGGCGGCGGGAATAGTCCTTTTGTTCGGGTCCGAGATAACTTTTATTTCCAATCCTTTCAACGGGATATTTGCTCTTGGTTTTATCGGCGTCCCCCTGACCATCTTCTGGCTGGTAGGGGTGACGAACGCCATTAATCTTATTGACGGACTGGATGGGCTGGCGGCCGGTGTCACGGCCATTTCCGCGGCGGCCCTTTTCTTTGTGGCTTTGCGTACTCACCAGATAGGGGCGGCTTTGCTCCTTATCTCCCTGACGGGAGCGGCTGTGGGCTTTTTGCGCTTTAACTTCTTTCCTGCTAAAATATTCCTTGGCGATTCAGGCAGTTTGTTCCTGGGATTTATACTGGCAGCCTCTTCCATCGTAGGGGTTTTTAAGACCACTCTGGTCGTCGCGCTGGTGATACCGGTGCTTATACTGGGCGTCCCTATTTTTGACACGCTTTTTGCCATTGGCCGCAGGCTGAAGGACAGAAGGCATCCCTTTGAGGCGGACGACAAGCATATTCACCACATGTTCCTGCGCGCCGGTTTTTCACAGAGAGAAACGGTGCTTTCAATATACATTGCCTGTTTTCTTTTAAGTTTTTCGGCGGTCTTTTTGGCTTTACAAAGGTAAGTTCAATATGCAAAGAAAAAGAATAATGACGGTTTTTGGCACCCGGCCCGAGGTCATAAAAATGGGGCCTGTGGTCGCCGAGATTGAAAAATACCCGGATATTTTACAGAGCATCATCGTTTCTACCGGCCAGCACCGCCAGATGCTTGACCAGGTGCTTAAAATATTCAATCTTCGTCCCCACTACGATCTGGACATCATGCGAAGTTCTCAAAGCCTGGCGCAGATCGTTAACAGGTCTTTGCACGGCCTTGAAACGGTCATAGCCAGGGAAAAGCCCGACCTTTTGCTGGTGCAGGGCGATACCTCAACGGTTTTTGCCGCGGCCCTGGCCGCTTTCTACGCGCGGGTGCCCGTTGGCCATGTTGAGGCCGGACTGCGTACCGGCGACAGGACGCGTCCTTTTCCCGAAGAGATCAACCGGCGCCTGGCCGGAGTGCTGGCAGACCTGCATTTCGCGCCCACGCTAAGGTCGGTCCAAAATCTTATGGCCGAAGGGTACAGCCGGCACAACATATTCCTTACCGGGAATACGGTGATAGATTCCCTTATAGAAGTTACAAAAAGAGAGTTTGACCTGGCTGACGCGGGTATCAACCTGGTCCCGGGAAAAAAGACCATACTTGTTACCGTGCACAGGCGGGAATCTTTGGGTGAGCCAATGAGGAATATCTGCCAGGCAATAAAGGCGGTTGCCCTGAAATATTCTGACAGCGTCCAGGTGGTCCTGCCGGTACACAAAAATCCCGCGGTCAGACAGGTGGTGCGGGAAGTCCTTGCCGGCACGGGGAATATCAGTCTTATAGAACCGCTCGATTATGAGCCTTTTATCCATCTTATGAAAGCTTCATATCTTATACTGACCGATTCGGGCGGGGTCCAGGAAGAAGCGCCTTCACTGGGAAAACCTGTCCTTGTTCTGAGAGAAAAGACGGAAAGGCCCGAAGCTGTTGAGGCAGGGGCGGTAAAACTGGTAGGCGTTTCAGAATACGCCATTTTCCAACAGACCTCGGACCTTCTGGACAATAAAGACAACTACCGCGCCATGATCAAGCCCATTAATCCATACGGGGACGGACTGGCGTCGCAAAGGATAGTCAAAGTGATACTCAGGCATTTCGGATTTATTGACAAAAAACCAGAGGAGTTTGCTGTAAAGTGAGAAGAATAAAAATAAGAGGGGGGAACAGCCTGGAGGGCGAGGTTACCGTTTCGGGTTCAAAAAATTCCGCCCTTCCAATACTTGCGGCCACGATCCTGACCTCGGGAACGAATACTATAACCAACATCCCCGACCTTTTGGATGTTAAGACCATGATACGCGTGCTAAGGGCGCTGGGGGTAATAGCCGAATATCAGGAGCCAAACTCCGTAAGGGTATCGGTCAACCACAGCGTCAGGCGCGTGGCCCCGTATGATCTTGTCACCAAGATGAGGGCATCATTTTTTGTCATAGGGCCTATCCTCGCGAAAATGGGATTGGCCAAAGTGCCGCTGCCCGGGGGATGCGCCATCGGGTCCCGGCCGGTCGACATACATATTAAAGGGCTCAAGGCCCTGGGGGCGGAAGTAACGCAGGAACACGGGTTCATTATTATGAAGGCCGACAGGTTGAAAGGCAGCCGCGTCTACATGGACTTCCCGTCGGTCGGGGCAACAGAAACAATAATGATGGCGGCCACCCTGGCCGAAGGCGAGACCCTTATCGAAAATGCCGCCAAAGAACCAGAGATAGTCGATCTGGCGAATTACCTTATAAAGGCCGGCGCGCAAATAAGCGGGGTGGGGACGGAAGAAATTAAGATACAGGGAGTGTCTCAACTGAAGGCAATTGAATACAGGATAATCCCGGACCGCATTGAAGCCGGGACCTTGATGATAGCTTCCGCGATCACGGGGGGGGAGGTCGTTGTTCACGGCGCTGTCAGAGAGCATGTTGATTCCACGATCAACAAACTAAGGGAAGCCAACTCAATTGTAAAGATAGAAGGCGGCTCTATCAGGGTAAAAGGCGGAAAAACAAAGGCTGTTAATATCAAGACCCTGCCATACCCCGGCTTTCCCACCGACATGCAGCCGCAGTTCACCGCTTTATTGTCCCTGGGGCAGGGGACCTCGGTGATAAACGAGACCGTCTTTGAGAACCGTTTCATGCATGTGCACGAATTGCGCCGGATGGGAGCGGAGATAAGCCTGGAAGGAAGGACGGCCATTATAAGCGGGGTAAAGGCCCTTGAAGGCGCGCCCGTCAAAAGCCGCGACCTGCGGGCTGGGGCGGCGCTTATTCTGGCAGGGTTGGCGGCAGAAGGAGAAAGCCTGGTAGAGGACATTGATGGGCACATAGAACGAGGCTATGAATTCCTGGACAAAAAGCTTTGTGCTCTTGGCGCGAATATCGAAGAAGTTTCCAACATAAGCGCGGTGTATGAAGAAGATAATCTTAAATAACTACAAGGGCCCTTCGACAAAACTCAGGGTAAATATCAAGGGAATCAGGGCAATCAAGACGAAGGTCTCAAGGATGTTAAGGGAAGAGGGGGAGCAGGGGACTGTAAGTATTACTTTTTGTTATGATGGGTTTATCAGGAAGCTGAACAAGCGATATAGAAAAAAGGATTGTGCAACGGATGTGTTATCGTTTAAAATGGGGGAGGATGGACTGCTGGGAGATATAATTATCTCTGTTGAAACGGCAGGAAGACAGGCGAAAGAATTTGGCTGTACACTGACCGAAGAACTTACGCGCCTGGCGGAACATGGATTGCTGCATTTGCTTGGCTATTCGCACAAAGAAATGGAAGAGCGAGGGAGTCTTTAGATGATCGCGATCATTATATTGCTCGTATTGATACTGCTGTCCGCTTTCTTCGCGGCGTCCGAGACCGCGCTTACCAGCCTGAGCCATGTCAGGGTCCTGCGCATGGTCGAAAAACACTCCCCATCGGCCGGCATCATAAAAAAATTAAAGGACAGGCCCAGCGCGCTGTTATCGACCGTGCTGATAGGCAATAATATCGTCAACATCAGCGCTTCTGTCCTGGCGGCTTCGGTCATCATGGGATGGCTGGAAAGACACGGCTGGCATACTGTGGGGCTGGGGGTTGGCGCGGCTTCCGGCATCATGACGTTCATAATACTGGTGTTTGGAGAGATAACCCCCAAAACCGTGGCCATACGGAATGCCGAACCAATATCACAATTGGTAGCCTGGCCGATATTTTTACTGACCATTCTCTTTACCCCTGTTGCCTATGTGCTTAATCTTTTTAGCCGTCCCTTTGTCCTGCTTTTTGGAGGCAAACCTTCAAAGGCGCCCTTTATTTCCCAGGAAGAGATAGAGATGATCATTGCCGCTGGAGAGAAAGAGGGAGTGCTGGAGGAAGATGAAAGGAAAATGATCACTTCCATATTTGAATTCGGCGAGACCAGCGTCAGGGAGGTCATGACCCCCAGGCCGGACGTAAAATCCATTGACATATCTGTCGGAATTGACGGCGCGAAAAAAGTCATAAAGGAAAGCGGCCATTCCAGGATACCTGTCTATGAAGGCAACATCGACAATGTCATCGGCATCTTGTACTCCAAGGACCTGCTTATCCACGAAAATGAAGATATGAGAAAGTTCCTCAGGAGCCCGCTCTTTATCCCGGAAACGAAAAAAGTCGATGAGCTCCTCAACCAGATGCAGTCAGCCCGCACCCATATCGCCATTATAGTTGATGAATACGGAGTGACATCCGGCATTGTTACCCTGGAAGACCTGCTCGAGGAGATCGTTGGAGAGATACAGGACGAATTTGAGAAGACCGAAAAAATGACCGAAAAGATAACCGACAAAAGCTGGCTGGTGGACGGGCGCGTGGCACTGAAGGATGTCAACGAAAAACTTGGGATCGAACTGCCTGAAATACCGGAATATGATACTATCGGGGGGTATGTGTTCGCGAAACTGGACAAGGTCCCCGCGGTAAAGGACGAGGTCAAGGTTGACGGCGTGCGTATAGTGATAGAAAAAGTGCACAGAAGGCGCATTACGCGGGTAAGGATAGAATTACAATGAAAGAAACATCCAGCAGAACGAAATATATTTTCATAACAGGGGGAGTTGTTTCTTCCCTGGGGAAAGGGATCACCGCGGCTTCGCTGGGCAGGCTTTTAAAGTCGCGGGGATTAAAGGTTACCATCCAAAAACTTGACCCCTACATCAATGTCGACCCCGGGACCATGAACCCGTATCAGCACGGCGAGGTGTTTGTCACCGAAGACGGCGCCGAGACCGACCTTGACCTTGGCCATTATGAAAGATTTATCGATGTCAACCTGACCAAAGACAACAATCTAACTGCCGGCATGGTCTACTGGTCGGTCATCAACAAAGAAAGAAGGGGCGACTATCTGGGAGGTACGGTCCAGGTCGTGCCCCACATCACCAACCAGATAAAAGAGCGCATCCGCAAGGTTAAAGGCAAGTTCGATGTGGTGATCTGTGAAATAGGCGGCACCGTGGGCGATATCGAAGGCCTACCCTTTCTTGAAGCCATCAGGCAGTTCAGGAAAGAAGTCGGACGCAATAAGTGCATCAACATACATGTCACACTTGTCCCGTTCCTTGAGACCACCAAAGAGTTCAAGACCAAACCGACCCAGCATAGTGTCAAGGAGCTCAGGGCCATAGGTATCCAACCAGACATTATCATCTGCAGGTCCATGGAGCCCATTTCCGCCGAACTTAAAGACAAGATCTCCCTTTTCTGCGATGTTGACAAAGAAGCGGTCATTGGGCTTACCGACGCGCAGTCGCTGTACGAGGTGCCGTTATTACTGCAAAGGAACGGGCTTGACGAGATCGTCAAAAAATACCTGAACCTGCGCCTGAAGGACAGGGACCTCAAGGAATGGAGCCAGATGGTGGAGCGGATGATGAACCCGACCCGGACGGTCAAGATAGGGATTGTCGGCAAATACACCGAGCTAAGGGATTCCTATATCAGCATAGTGGAATCGCTAAAGCACAGCGGCGCCGAGCTGGGCATTGGCATTGACCTGAAGCTTATCAACGCTGAAAAGCTGGAAAAAGAAGAAGATCCCGAAGCCATTCTCAGGGAAGTGCATGCCATACTTGTACCCGGCGGATTTGGATATCGCGGGGTAGAGGGCAAGATACGCGCCATCCAATTCGCCCGCGAGAACAATGTGCCTTTTCTTGGCCTGTGCCTGGGTATGCAGTGCGCGGTCATAGAATTCGCGCGCAATGTTTGCGGTCTTTCAAATGCCAACTCTTCCGAATTTGATCCCGACACACCGTATCCGGTGATCGACCTTATGCCCGATCAGGTAGAGATAGATGAAAAAGGCGGCACCATGAGGCTGGGGGCTTATCCATGCAAGGTCCAAAAAGGCACCAAACTGCATTCCATATACAAGAAAGATGTTGTCAACGAAAGGCACCGCCACCGCTATGAATTCAATAACGCTTACCGCCAGCAGATGCAAAAGAAAGGCCTGAAATGCTCCGGAATATTTGAAAAAGCCGATCTGGTCGAGGTGGTGGAGATTAAAGAGCATCCCTGCTTTTTGGCCACGCAGTATCATCCCGAGTTCAAGTCCCGTCCGCATAAGCCGCATCCCATCTTTCTGAATTTTGTCGAAGCCGCCGGACGACGGCTGAAAGAACAGGGGTCTCTGTTCTAAAAAAGAAAGGAAGACGCCGTGAAGAAACTCGATTTCAAACGAAAGATCCAGATCGCCGTGATGCTGACGCTTATAGTGCTGATGCAATTCGTTCTGCGCACACCATTTCTGGCCGAGCCCCTGGACAGGGACGAAGGCGCCCAGGCCTATGCCGCCCAGCGGCTTGTGGCTGGCGAGAGATTATACCAGCAGATAAGCGCCTCACAGCCGCCGGCCGTCTATTTTCTTTATGCCGCGGTATTCAGGGTTTTTGGCAGTTCCGTGGCGGTCATCAGGAGCGTGGCGCTTTTCTTTTCCCTGCTTTCGACCCTGGCCATGTTCTTTGTGGGCTTTCTAATGTTTGGTTCGCTGGGAGGCCTTTTGGCGGCCTTTCTTTTTGCCCTCTATTCTGGCGGTCCGTATATTGACGGCGCCTCCGTCAATCCGGAAAATTTCGCCGTTTTCTTTGTCATTACCGGCTACGCTTTTTATCTTTACAGCCTAAAACGGAACGGCTCCTCGGGCTATTTCTTTTGCGCCCTGTCCGGCATATTCTTCAGCGCGGCTTTTCTTTTCAAGGCTATCATAGGATTGTTTTTTCTGCTGTTCCTGGGTGTGATGACGGTGTCTTCCAAAAAAACTTTCTACGAGAGGCCAAGGATGGGATATTACGCGCTGGGTTTTCTTTCCCTGCCCGTCTTTTTGAGCTTTTACTATCTTTTCACGCGCAGCCTTTTCGCTTTTCTTATGAGTGTCTTTGTGTCCCCCCTCAATTTCATCAGATCTCCTCTTACTCCTGAAATGCTCTACAAAACCCTTTTCCTGGTCATAAACGAGAATGGGATATTGTGGATATTGACCGTGGTGGGGATGTCGTTCGTGCTTATAAAGGATAGAAAGCCCAAGCAGTACCTTATGGTGTTTTTCGGACTGCTATCCATGCTCATGGTATTCGTCCAGGGCAGGTTCATGGGGTATAACTACCTGCTGCTTTTGCCGCCTTTTGCCCTGATATCTTCATATACTATCGTCACCTGGCGCAAAGAGCCGCCCAACCTGCTGGCCAATATATTTGGTTTTGTGGTGCTGGCTTTTCTGTTCTTTACCGTAGTATACATCCAGTATCCTTTTTATCTGGTCTATACCCCCCAGCAGATATCCGAAGAAAAATCAGGGTCATTCAACCTGACGCTGGCAGGTTATGTGGGCGACGAGATCAAAAAGAATTCCTCAAAAAACGACACGATCTATGTCTGCGGGCCCGAGCCCGAGATATATTTCTATTCACAGAGGAAGTCTGCCAGCAAGTACTTGATCACCCAGGTTTCGGACGGGATAAAAGAATACGGGGAAGGAAAAAAACAGCAGATCATGCGGTCCATAGTTCAAAACCAGCCCCGGTACATTGTCTGGACCGTCCCTTCTTATTATTTCGTAGATCTATTTGCCTATACCGTCCAGAACTATTCCCTGGCTATTGAGGTCTGCGATTGGCGAATTTATGAGAGGGTGGACATGTAATATGGGCTCAAAGGTCTTTGTTATAATGCCCGCCTATAATGCCGAAAGGACGCTTGAAAAGACCTATTGCGATATTCCCCGCGACTATGTGCACACCATAATACTGGGTGATGATTGTTCTTCCGACAACACCGTTGCCATTGCCGAACGCCTGCGCATACAGACTCACAAAACACCCCGCAACCTTGGATATGGCGGCAACCAGAAAATGCTCTATAAAAAAGCGCTGGAGCAGGGGGCGGACGCGGTGGTGATGATACATCCCGACTGGCAGTACGATGCCACGCTTATTCCGGAAATGGTAGAGCCCATCATCAAGGGAAAGTATGATGTAATGATGGGATCGAGGATACTGGGCGGCGGGGCGCTTTCCGGCGGAATGCCCATGTATAAATATGTCTCGAACAGGTTTTTGACCTTTATTGAAAATCTCTGCTTTGGACTAAAGCTTTCCGAGTACCATACCGGCATGAGGGCATATTCAAGAAAAGTCCTTGAGACCATTCCTTTTGATAATAATTCCGACGATTTTGTTTTTGATTCCGAGGTCCTGGCTCAGGTTGCCAGGGCAAAGTTCAGGGTGGGGGAAATATCCATTCCCTGACGTTATTTTCCCGAAGCTTCTTCGGTCAATTTCAAGCGCAGTTTGAAGTATGGTCTGGAAACGCTCGGGGTTTGCTTCCGTTATCTGATAAAAACACGTTGACACCCTCCTTCGTAAGATATAAAATTCCAGGTAACTATGAGAAATAGCCGCGGTTTTACCATGTTCGAACTTATAATCGTTATGGTGGTTATTGTTATTCTCTCCGCCATTACTTTCGTTTCCATCTCATTTTACGCGGATGCCAGGCTAAACAGTGTTGCCGATAAGGTGGCTAATGATATAAGATATGCCAGAGACCTGGCGGCCAGCACCGCGGACTGGTATGGTGTGGAGTTTGGCGCCGATCCCGCCAATACTTATCATGTTTTCTGGGACGCGGCCACAGGGGAATCGGACGTTGAGGACCCCGCCAGGTTTGGAGACCGTTTAAATGTTGACCTTTCTGACAAGTTTAGTTCCAGTATCTCAAGTGTTGACATTGACGGAGGAAACAAAGTAGTTTTTGACGCTTACGGCAAGCCGTATGATGACAGGGGAGGCACGGCCCTGGCAGATGAAGGCTCCATAGTCCTTCAATCGGGCGGGAATACGGTGACTATTTATATAACCCCGGAGACGGGAAGGGTTAGAGTGGAATAATGAAAAAGGGCTTTACCCTGCTTGAAGTGGTGGTCGCGATAGCTCTGGTGGGAATAGCGTTTTACGCGATCATAGTAACCTTTATGAACATAGTTACCAACCAGGTTGATGTTGACGCGGTTACAAAAGGGACCTATCTGGCAGAAGGCAAGCTGGAAGAGCTAACCGCCAGGTCTTTTGCCGGTATCAGTTCTGAGTCGGGAAGCTTTTCCGGGAATTTTTCGCAGTATTCTTATACTGTCGTGGTCAACAGCGTTGAAGCAAGCGACCTTGTTACTGTCGCGTCTTCTTCCAATTTAAAAAGGATCGACATTTATGTGACAGGGGGAGTGATAGGTTCTTCGATCGAAGTTTCGACCATTAAGGGGAATATTGAATGAAAAAAGGATACACCCTGATCGAAAGTATTATTGTTATAGTGGTGCTTTCCGCGGCAGTTTTTGCCATTGGAACATTCCTTTTCAAGCTGACCGATTCCTGGGCCACTGTGCGCAACAAGAACAACATCGCTTCCGCCTCCAGACTGGCCATGAACAGGATGGTAAGGGAAATACGGAGAGTGAACAAGCCTTCCCAAATAATAACCTTTACCGCAACAGAATTTCGCTTTGTGGATGTCGGGTCCGGCACGGTAAGGTTTTATCAGAGCGGCACTGATCTTTACAGGGACTCGGATATCCTGGCGTCCAACCTGAACAGCTCTGACGGCCTTAGTTTTACTTACCTGGACCAGAACGGGGCAGTCACCGCCACGAAGCAGGATATAAAAACCATAAGAATATCACTTCACCTGGAATACGGGGATGACGATTATTATCTGCAGTCATCCGCCAGGATAAGGAATTTGGACTGATGAAAAAAGGTTTTGCTTTACTGGCTGTTGTCTTTGTGATCGTGTTTTTCGCGGTCGTCGGGCTGGTGATCGTGAGCATGCTTTCGTCCGAGAGCATACTTGCCCAGAAACAGCTTAATTCCACCCAGGCGTTCTTTGTCGCCGCGGCCGGCCTAAATTTTTATTTGACGACTTCTCTTGAAGGTGATTCTGACTGGCGCGACAATGTGGGGGTTGCCAAGAATTTTGGGAAGGGGTATTTTGTGGTCAGTTTTACCGCGGACAACAGGAATCGCGGTACGCTGGAGGTTACGGGTTATGTCAATAATGTGTCGCGCAAGATCAGCGGTTCTTATTCTCGCACATCAAGCGGTGGGGGAGGCCTTCCCGGAGCTTTCAGTTATTCAATGTATTCCGGGAATGCCGGTGGATATGACCTGGTAATTGAGAACAGTGTAACGATAACGGGTGATTTCTATTATTATGGTGATGTTACCATGCAAAATTCCGCCAGCCTTACTGACGGCACCATGTATAGCCTGGACCTTGATCTTCAGGGAAGCTCAAGTGTCGCGGCTGATGATCTGGCTGAATCCCCTGATGTGCCTGAGCTTGATACAAGTTCTTACGACGCGTATTTTTCAGAGCTTTCACACGCGGCTTCTTCAGCCTTGAGCATTAAGAAATCACAAACCTATAATTTAAGCGGTTCAACACACTATTTTACCAGTGTCAGCATAAGCGGCAACGCCACCCTGGTAGGTCCGGGAACAATAGTCGTAAAAACAGGTGATTTTAGCCTGTCGGGTAACGGCAATATTGGCGATGATGTGGTCATTATTGCCGCTAACAATGTTAACCTGAGCAGTAACGGCTCGGTCGGTGACAACCTGAAGGTATATGCCCAAGATGATATTACTCTGGAGAGCAGTTTGGTAGTTCCGGCAGACGCATTGTTTTACAGCCAGAATGGAGATATTAGCACCGGGAACAGCAGTCTTTTTACCGGTGTTATTCTGGCTCCCAATGGTGAAGTTACATTGAGCAATTCCAGCAACGGGATAAACGGCCTTATATATTGCGACTCTCTGGTCATGGAAAACAGCGTAGTTTTTAATGGTTCAATTGTTACC
>JAHJBW010000165.1 GCA_018813405.1 Candidatus Margulisiibacteriota bacterium
AACATGGCGTTTATGTCATCTGCCTGAGCGACAAAAGCCTTGCCCATTCCAAGCACTCGCGCGCCCACGCTTAAATACGCGGGATCGTTATTGTTGGACTTGGCCGCCGCCAGCGCGCAACCCGCGAGCATTACAACAAGCAAGCCTGCCAATACGTTCTTTATTGATTTCTTCATTATTTAATCCAGTATTACGATATATGTTTTCCCGATAACTTTGTTGTCGGCCGTGATCTTTACCATATACATTCCGTTACCAATGGCATTCCCTGATATCCTTGAAATGGCATCAAAGAGAATTTCATTATACCCCGCCCTGCCGCCATTGCCACCGGCAGTGAATTTTTGCATCCACTCCAGGCGGCCCGACATGCCAAATACATATATGGCAACTTCTGTGTCTTTGGTCAAATTATAAGATATCTTCGACGTCTGGCCGGACAGCGGCTTGATAAGCGTTGGATAAGCTACTACCGCGCCTTTTATTCCTGTGTCGTTCGATATTAAGAAGGTCACTTCCTGTGTGCCATAGTTGCTGGCAGTGTCAGCGGCTGTCAAAAGTATGACATGCTCGGCGATCGAAAGGTCAGATAGGACATCATACGAGACCTCTATGGTCGAAGAAGAGATTACCGTTATTGAAGGGATAACCTCAATGTGGTCCAGATACATTTTTACCGAGGACGTGTCAACGCTAAGGTCATCCGATATCTTTCCTGTAAAGATTGGTCTCCTGGGCAGATAATCCCCGCTCTTCAACGAGACCCCCTTCACCTTTAAAATGACCGTTGGCGAGTGATCGTCCGTTGAAGCCTCGGTGGCAAAGATCGAAGAGAATGCGGTAGATATGGGATTGCCAGCCCTGTTACTGGCGCTTGCCCCGATGCCGATGTTATAGTCGGTGCTGTAGCTTAAATGCGAGGCAGGCGTATAGGTGTAGGTTTTGGAATCACTGCTCCAGCTCGCACTGCCGGCCGCTGCTGGGCTTAAAGAAAACGCCGCTTCAACGGTCTCCCTGCTCATGGCCTCGGTAAATACAACAATGATAGAAGTGCTGACCGATACCGAGGTTTCCCCATCCGCGGGAGTGATGCTTGAAACCTCTGGAGTAGAACTATCGATAGTGAAATCCACCGAGGCGGAAGTGCCAATTTTTCCCACCGCATCGATCGCTTCTATGCTGATCCTGGCGGTCGTGACCGAAACAGAGGGCACCGTCCAAGAATATGTGCCGGTGTTGGACAGGCCGCTGGCGACCTCGGACCAGGATGTCCCTCCATTGGAAGAATACCTGATGCTGATGGGGCTGGCTGCCAGCGCGAACGCGTCTGTGGCCGACCAGCGTATGGTATATGAATTGTTCAAACCGCTGACCATTTCTCCGCCGGTTGGCGCTTCAATAGTGACCGTCGGGCCGGAGCTGTCAATGGTGAAAACGGCATCGGACATGTCGGCACCGACGCTTCCGTAGATATCTACAGCCTCCACGCTCACCAGTGCCTGCTGAGTATCGATCGCGGGCACTGTCCACGAATAGGTACCATCATTGGCTTCGCCTGTTACTATCTCTATCCAGCTCCCCCCATTGTTCTGGCTGTATCTTAGATTGATATAATTCACGCCAAAGGCGGAAACAGCGGACCACTTTATATCATAACTGCCGCCGCCTTCAATGTCCTCCCCGCCATTTGGCTGGATAACGCTTACTGTCGGCGCGGTGCCCGTTATGGTAAAGGACCAACTGCCGCTAAGAATACCCCAGTTGCTGGCCTTATCGCGCGCCCTTACCTCCCAGGTATGGGAGCCAACCGTCTGAGTTTGAGCAAAAGTATATGTGGTAACGGCGCCAAGTGTAGTAATCGCTGTGCCGTCAAAGGTAACTTCATAACTGCCTATCCCCGATGTGACATCTGTGGCCGCTGTCCAGGCCAGGGTGGGCGTCTGCGATGTGACAGAACTGCCATTGGCAGGCGTGCTTAGCGCCACTTGTGACGGCGGGGTAGTATCAAGGGTTATCGAATTGTTAACAGCATCGCTTTCACTGCTCAAGGCGCTTTGCAGTTTGTAGTAGACTGTCTTTGTGCCGTCGCCGGAAGAAACCTCAAAAGTAACTGTCTGGGAATATGTTTGCCAGACAGCCCCGCTAAAACCGGAATCCTGTGATATCTTCATTTGGGTAGGGGTTCCCGTAACACTGTTGGCTTCAATACTTATTATGGTCTGATTTGTATAAAGAATGCTGTCGGTATTTCTATCTCTGAGGGTGATACTGCTCACCGCCGGTTTGTTGGTATCCAGAGTAATGCTGTTGTTCACGGACAGGCTTTCGTTGCTGGCACGGTCCCTTACCTTAAAATAAACCGTCTTCAGGCCATTGCCGGCCGTAAGAGAATAAGTAAAGTTGGCAGAATAAGCGACCCAGCCGGTGTCATTGGTCGTAAAGGCCGCGTCCTGGGCAGTTCGCATGGACACGGCTTCGGCTGAGACAGTAACAGCTTCAATGCTTATGGTCTGGCTGCTGGTCACCGTCGTACTGCCCGTGGTCGTGTCTTTAAGGATAATGCTTCCAACCTCGGGAGAAACTGTATCAATGATAATGCTGGCCGACACTACTTCTCCGGTATTCCCCGACGCATCTTTCAAATAGTAGTAGACTTCCCTGGTGCCTTCTCCCGCGGTCAATAAATATTCCGTGCTCTGGGCATAAGCCAGCCAGCCGCTGTCGTTGTCGCTAAACCCGGCGTCCTGCGCCATTCTCATTTGCGCGGGCCCGCCGCTAACGCCATTGGCTTCTACTGATATTGTCAGCGTATTTGCATAGTAAGGGTCTCCCCTTACGCTGTCGGTCAGGGTTATGGACGAGATCAAAGGCCCCGTCGCATCGACAGTAAATCCTTCGGCGCTGGCATAGGCGCTGTAATTGCCGGCATTGTCTTTGGCACGGGCATCCCAGGTATGGCTGGCATCGGTCAAAGACGTCGCAATGGTCCAGCTGGTGGAAGAAGCGCTTAAGGTTGCCATTGTCGTTCCGTCCACCCTGATCTCGTAGTTGGCTACACCCGAGAGCACATCGGTTGAAGCGTCCCACCTAAAAGTTGGGGTCGCGTCATTGGTGGTGGTCCCGCTGATCGGATAGACCAGTGCTGGTGTTGAAGGAGCAGTGGCATCAAGCGTCACCGTCCAGGTCAGACTAAATTGCCCGACATTCCCGGCTTTATCCCGCGCTCTTACTTCCCATGTATGGCTGGCTTCTGTCTGGCTGGCAGTAAATGCGAAGCTGGTGGTTGCCCCTTGAGTAGATACTATTGTCCCGTCCCAGCTTACCTCATAACTGCCTATCCCGCTCGTTACATCCGTGGCCGCTGTCCAGGCCAGGGTGGGCGTAAGATCGTTGGTCGCGCTGTTGTCTGCCGGCGAAGAAAGCGTAACCTGTGTCGGCGGGGTTGTATCAAGAACTATTGAATCGTTGACAGTATTGCTTTCATTGCTGGCTATATCCCTTACCTTGTAATAGACGGTCTTTGTGCCGTCACCCGCCGCCAGGGCATATTCATAATTCACATTGTAGGTAAGCCAGCCAGTCGGGTTGCTCGTGAAAGCCGCGTCTTCAGCTATGTTCATCGCCACAGCCTCTGCCGACACCCCGCTCGCCTCCACACTGATTGTGGTCGATCTGGTATAGATGGATCCGCCGTCATATGTGTTCGTTAAAGCGATGCTTTCAACGGACGGATGCAGTGTGTCAATGGTGATGCTGGAAGCAACCACTTCGCTGGTATTGCCAAGGGTATCTTTAAGGTAATAGTAGATCGATCTGACCCCCTCTCCAGCAGTTAATGTATATTCCGTGCTTTGAGCATAGACCAGCCAGCCGCTGTCGTTGTCGGTAAATCCGCTGTCCTGCGCCATCCTCATTAGAGAGGGAGATCCATTTACGCCTTGAGCTTCTACCGTAAGTATAAGTGTGCTTGAGTATGTCCTGTCATTTCTTACACTATCAAGCAAGACTATTGATTCTACCGTCGGTCCCAGCGTATCAACAATGAACGATCCGGCTGTTGAGTAATTCCCCCAGTTGTCGGCTCTGTCCTTGGCCCTGGCGTCCCAGGTGTGACTGCCCTCGGTAAGAGGATCGGTCGGTGTATAATATGTTTCCGCTCCCTGGGTCGCAACAATTGTGCCGTCGATCCTAACTTCGTAACTTGCGATCCCGGATATTGGATCAACTGCCGCATCCCACAGGAAAGTAGGAGTAGCGTCATTGGTGGTTGTCCCTCCTACAGGAAAAACCAGCGTCGGAGCTGACGGCGCCGTAGCATCCAGCGTCACGGTCGCGGTTGATGCATAACTACCCCAGATATCCAGCACGTTCCTGGCCCTGGCTTCCCAGGTATGTGCACCCTCCGAAAGTGAAGTTGTTGGAGTATAACTGGTCGTGGCATCCTGAGTTGCCAGCAGGGTCGTTCCGCCATCAACACGCACCTCATAACTGCCAACCCCTGACCTTGATGTGGACGCCGACCAGGAGAATGTGGGGGTCAGGTCGTTGGAATAGGTGTTTACTGGCGCGATCAGGGCCGGCGCGGTCGGCGGCGTCGAATCCACAATAAAGTTTGCGTCTGACATGTCTGTGCCAGTGTTTTGGGCCGCATCTACCGCTTCAATGCTTATCCTGCATTGTGAAGTATTAAGTTCAGGCACGTTCCAGGTTTGAGAGCCGTCATTGATATATGGGCCTCCCGGCACTGACCAGGTACTGCCGCCGTCTGAAGATCTCCTGATATATATATTAATGTCCGCCTGCGGGGTAAGATTATCTGTCGCTTCCCATGTGATCTCATAAGTGGTCCCACCCCAGATATTCTCACCACCGTTCGGCTGGTAAAGCACCACCGTTGGAGCAGTCACATCCACCGTGACAGTTGCAGTAGTGCTGTAACTGCCCCACCATCCTGCCTTGCTCAAAGCCCTGACCTCCCATGTGTGGCTTCCTTCTGAAAGCGAAACCGAAGGTGTATAGCTTGCTGTCGCTCCCTGTGTGACAAGAGCGGTGGTTCCCCCATCAATTCGCACTTCATAACTGCCTATTCCGGAAGTTGCGGTCGAGGTATCCCACATAAAGACCGGCGTAGCATCGTTTGTTGAAGTGTTTACAGGATTTACCAATAATGGTGCGGTTGGCGCGGTCGTGTCAAGGATAATAGAGTTATTGGCGATGTTGCTCTCATTGCTGGCAATATCCCTGACCTTGTAATAGACGGTTTTTGTGCCATCACTTGCTGTCAGCGTATATTCATAATTCGCATTATAGGCAAGCCAGCCGGTCGGGTTGCTGGTAAAGTCTATATCCTCGGCTATGCTCATGGCCACGGCTTCTGCCGACACCCCACTGGCTTCTATGCTTATGGTGGTCGACCTGGTATAAAGCGTTCCTCCGTCGTATGTATTCTTTAGAGCAATACTTTCTACCGAGGGATGTACCGTATCTATGATGATACTGGAAGAGACAACCTCGCTGGTATTGCCCAGTGAGTCTTTCAGGAAATAGAAGACTTCTCGGGTCCCTTCACCCGCCGTTAATGTATATTCGGTGTCCTGGACATAGGCCAGCCAGCCGCTGTCGTTGTCGCTAAAGGCGGCATTTTGTGCCATCCTCATATGCGACGGCGAGCCAACTACCCCCTGGGCCTCTATAGAAAGCGTAAGGGTGCTCGAGTAAGTGGTATCATTGCGCACGCTGTCCAGCAGGGTTATCGCTTCAACCGTCGGAGCCTGAGAATCTACGATGAACGATCCTGCGGTCGAGTAATTTCCCCAGTTGCCGGCCTTGTCTTTGGCCCTGGCGTCCCAGGTGTGACTGCTGTTCGTAAGTGAATCGACAGCTGTCCAGGTGGTGACCGCCCCCACCGTAGCGGTCACAGTTCCATCTATCCGGATCTCATAATTGCCTATACCGGAAAGCGGATCTGTCGCCGCATCCCAAAGGAAGGTCGGCGTTGCGTCATTTGTTGTAACCCCGCTTATGGGATAGGCCAGTGTCGGCGTAGAGGGCGCCGTGGCATCAAGGGTTACCGTCCAGGTTGAACTGAACACTCCCCAGTTGCCCGCTTTGTCCTGCGCCCTGACCTCCCAGGTATGGCTGGCCTCGCTCTGGCTCACAGTAAATGTGAACTCCGTTGTCGCTCCCTGTGTGGACACCTCGGTCCCGTCCCATCTAACTTCATAGCTTCCTATTCCGCTCGTTATATCGGTCGCCGCATTCCACGCCAGTGTGGGTGTAAGATCATTGGTCGCGCTGTAGTCAGCAGGCGAGGAGAGGACAACCTGTTCCGGAGGCGTAGTATCAAGGATAATAGAGCTGTTTACAGTATTGCTCTCATTGCTCGCAATGTCCCTTACTTTGTAGTAAACCTCTCTGGTCCCGTCAGAGCCCACGAGAGTATATTCGTAGTTGGCGTTGTAGGTAAGCCAGCCGGTCGGGTTGGTGGTAAAGTCTATGTCCTCTGCTATGTTCATGGCCACCGCTTCTACTGAAACTCCGCTTGCTTCCAGGCTGATAGTCGCTAAACGCGTGTAAACACTTCCGCCATCGTAGGTATTCGTCAAAGCAATGCTTTCAACCGAAGGATGTATTGTGTCTATGATGATGCTTGCTGAAACAACTTCACTGGTATTGCCCGCCGAATCTTTTATGTAGTAGAAGACCTCTCTGGTCCCCTCACCCGCCGTCAGGGCATATTCCGTGCTCTGAGAGTATGCCAGCCAACCGCTGTCGTTGTCACTGAAGGCGGCATTCTGTGCCATCCTCAGGTGTGATGGACTGCCCGTAATGCCGTGAGCCTCTACCGTAAGAGTAAGGGTGTTTGAATATGTGCCGTCGTTGCGCACGCTATCCAGCAAAGATATGGACTCAACGGTTGGCCTTTGTAGGTCGATCACAAAAGCTCCTTCGGTTGAATAGCTCCCCCAATTGCCCGCTTTGTCTTTTGCCCTGGCGTCCCAGGTATGACTGCCTTCGGTAAGCGGGTCGGTCGGCGTATATACGGTGACAGCTCCTTGTGTGGCGGCGATCGTTCCGTCTATCCTGATCTCGTAGTTGCCTATGCCTGAAAGAGGGTCAGCAGCCGCATTCCACAGGAATGTCGGCGTAGCGTCGTTGGTAGAGGTTCCCCCTATTGGATAGACCAGCGTCGGCGCCGACGGCGCGGTAGCATCCAGCGTTACCGTCCAGGTCTGGCTCCAGGCTCCGATATTCCCAGCCACATCCGTGGCACGAACTTCCCAGGTATATGAAGCTTCAGTTTGATCGCCGGCAAAACTGTAAGTAGTTGTTCCCGCTTCTGTCGTAACTATGATATTACCCTGCCACCTAACCTCATAGCTGCCCACCCCGCTCATGGCATCTGTCGCGGGATCCCAAATCAGGGTTGGCGCAAGGTTGTTTGTTGCGCTTCCATCCGCGGGTGATGACAATACTACCTGTGTTGGCGGGGTCGTATCAAGGATGATCGAACTGTTAACCGTGTTGCTCTCATTGCTGGCAATGTCACGCACCTTGTAGTAAACCTCTCTTGTTCCATCCGAGCCGACAAGGGTGTATTCGTAACTGGGATCATAGACTAGCCAGGCGGTCGGGTTGGTCGTAAAGTCTATGTCCTCGGCAATCTGCATGGACACGGCTTCTGCCGACACCCCGCTTGCTTCCAGGCTGATGGTCGCTGAGCGGGTGTAAACACTTCCGCCATCGTAAGTATTAGTCAAAGCGATGCTTTCCACCGACGGATGGAGGGTATCAATAATGATATTGCTCGAAACCACTTCGGTGGTGTTGCCTGCCGCGTCTTTTAAATAGTAGTAAACTTCCCTTGTCCCTTCCCCCGCGGTCAGGGCATATTCTGTACTTTGAGCATAGGCCAGCCAACCGCTGTCGTTGTCAGTAAACCCGGCATCCTGCGCCATCCTCATGTGCGACGGCGAGCCTGTCACACCCTGAGCCTCTACTGTTAGAGTTAGTGTATTAGAATAGGTTCTGTCATTGCGCACACTGTCCAGCAGGACTATTCCTGTCACTTCCGGGGTTGTCAGGTCGACAGAGAAACTCTCAAAGGTTGAGAAATTCCCCCAATTGCCCGCCCCATCCCTGGCCCTGACCTCCCAGGTATGGCTGGCTTCTGTCAAAGCAGTTGTAGGCGTGTATGCCGTCACATCAGCCACAATGGCCTCGCTGGTGCCATCGACCCTTACCTCATAACTTGCTATGCCGGAAAGGTTGTCTCCCGCATGGGTCCAAAGGAAGGTCGGCGTGGCATCGTTGGTGGCCGTATCGTTAATGGGAAAGATCAAGGCCGGCACTGTCGGAGGGGTCGAGTCGATTATAAAATTAGAGCTTGATTCCCCGGTACCCTGCAGACCGCCGGCATCATCAATAGTTACCCTGACCCTGGCCTCATCGGTATTAAAATGAGATGGGATAGTCCAGCTATATGGCCCATCCGAGGGTTGTGAAGACGCGATCGCAACAAAGCTCGTGCCTTCATCGGTCGAATAGTAGATGGTGGCCCCGTTCACTTCCAGCGCTGTCGAGCCTGCCGTGGCCACCCAGGTAATGCTGTAAGCCGCGCCGCCCATCCACTTTTCAGAACCTGTCGGGGACAGCAGTGTTACAGAAGGCCCTGTTTCCGGTTCGGATTCTGTAAAGTAATACGCCCCCAAGTCTGCCCGACTACCGTCGGGATCGTTGTAGATAGGGTCAGGATCTCCAGCGTTAATACACTCAGAGGTGGAAAGCAGTTGAAAGTCGTCGTTCGGCACATTGACAAATCCAGCCTCAACGGTTAGAGCACCCACGCCGCCGGTACAACTTGAATAGTTAGTCGTATTGTTATAAACATCGTTATACCTGGCATTAATAGTCCCGCCGCCCGCGGCAGAAAGACCGATGCCTCCAGCACTTCCCTCCGGCGCAAACGAAACAATACTGTTGAATATCCAGCTTTGCTCGCCGCTGTTTTGGGTATATAAGCCTATGTAATTATTGATCAGTGTACAGCTTTCGACCGTTACCCCGTCACACCCATCTTTAATGTTAACGCCCCACGAATTGGCAGCGCTAAAGTCCCTTATTTCTGACTTATAAACATAAGCGCGCGAGCCGCCCGATTGAGCCTGCACTCCATAGCCGTCGGTATCGGTAGAAAATATTTTGCAATATCTAACCTGTGAATCTGTCCCGTTAACAGAAACTCCCGCGTAGTCATTGCTGGAGTTCGTGTCTAAAGATATCGTCACATATTCAACGGTCGCGGCATTGTTGAGGATAATGACATGATCAGTTATTGAATCGGCGTCAATGGTGGTCAGGTTCATGCCGGCGCCTCTGAGATAGCGGTTGCTGGAAAGGTTGATCGGGAAAGTCTCGCCCACGGCGGCATTATAAGTCCCGGCTTCTGCAGATATTCCTTTTATGACATATTGAGAGGCATAGGTCAGGGTCTTTAAAGCGCTTGCTCCGGTGCCGCCTCCATGGGCATTGTCATCGGTACCCAGAGCGGCATTAACGTAAGCATAATTCCTGTATGACGACCCTGCCGCGCCCGCTCCTTGATACGCGCCGATATTGGACGCGTCAGAGGCCGCGCCGATACAGGGAGAGGTCGAATAAAGCTGGAAATTGTTGGTAGAGCTGTCAAGGAATTGCGGACACTGCGAAATATCCCCCACCCCTTCCGAAGTGCCGGAATAATTTGTCGCGCAGTTATAAACATTGTTATATGTGGATACTATCTTATTGGCAGAGGTCGTATTTATCCCTTTACTACTGCTTCCGGGGGAGCTGTTCAGTTCTGGGGCGCTGCTTATTATATTATTGGTCGCGAATATCTTGTTGGCGGCTGATGAAGCAGTGTTGTAAATACCGTCCCCATGTCTGATGATCGAATTGTATTCAAGAGTGGCAACGGAAGGATACGTGGCAATGTAAATGCCGTCGCTGGGGCTGTCATAAGCTGTGCAATAAATATAGTTATATCGAGCGGTCAAGAAATTTGGCAGAGAAGAGCTTGGGGAATAACTTTCTATCCCCGCGACATCAGACCCTTCAATAGTACAATGTGTCACTGTTACCAGCAACCCTGCACCGGCTCTGCTAAAGACACCAACATCAAGATTGTACATCTCACAGTTGGTCACAGAGCCTTTGCCGTCAGAATCGAAATACACTCCGTTATGATAGTTTGTGTTAGCCGTACGGAAAATACAATTGCTAATTGCCCAGGGCCATTGACATTGATCCCGTCGCTATTTGTGGTGCCGGCAATTTTGATCGTAAGGCCCTCAAATGTTCCACTGCCGGCCGGGAGTTGAACAACATCCACATTAGAACTTCCTTCGATCGAACATGAAGAAGCGCCTGCACCCGACAAATAGCGACCCTGAGTAAAGACAAGAGGGAAAGTTTCTCCGTTATCACTGTCATATCTGCCTCCCGCGATATGTATAGTGCCGCTTGCGTATTGTGAGGCCTTTGTCAGCGTCTTCCAGGCATTGCCCTCACCCGCGGAAGATCCAGCATTGCTGTCGCTGCCGTTTATGGCATCAACGTACGCGGTGGTCAGATAAGGAGATCCCGCCAGCCCATCACCCTGATACGCCCCCATATTCGTCGAATCTGAAGCGGTGCCAATACATGGTGAGGCAGAATATAACCGGTAATCGTTGGAAGAGGGATCAAAAAATTGCGGACATTGCGCGATGTCGCCCGTGCCCTCGGATGTGCCGTTATAGTTTGTGGCGCAGTTAAACACATTATTATATGTCGAGGTTATCAAGTTGGCGGAAGTCGTCCTGATACCATAACTGCCAGACCCCGGCCCAACATTAAGGACAGGGTTGCTGCTAATAATATTGTTACTTGCGGTTATTTTTGTATCGGTGTCACTACTGGTATTATATATCCCATAGGTATGTTTTAGTATGGAATTGTATTCCAGTGTTGCTACCGTTGGATATGTTACATTATAGATCCCATAACTGCTGCCCGCGTCATATGCCGTGTAATAGATGTAATTATATCTGGCGATCAAGAAATTGGGAGAACTGCTACTGGCGCAGTTAATATAAATACCAGCCGCGTCCGACCCTTCGATCGTACAATAACTGACCTGTACCAATAAGCCGGCATTGGACCTGTTATTTACCCCAACATCCAGGTCGATCATTCTGCATCTCGAAATACTGCCCTGCCCGCTAGTATTTATTGTAACTCCGTTAGAAATACCCGAATTTCCCGTTTTGAACAGACAGTTATAGACAGTTACGAAACCGTTGGCATCAATCCCGTCATAATTGCTGGTCCCGTTTATCTTCACCGTCAGGCCTTCAAAGGTGCCTGTTCCAGAGGCTAACTGAATGACGTCGGAGTTGGCACTGCCTTCTATGGTGGACAGCTCATACCCGGCGCCGTATATTCCCCGGCTGTCGGTAAAAACTATCGGGAAGCTTTCACCGTTATTGGTATCATAGGTCCCCGTCGCGACATGGATAGTGGTAGAAGCGTATTGCGAAGCTTTGGTTAGCGTCTTCCACGCATTGCCTTCCCCGGCAGAACTCCCTGTGTTACCGTCATTGCCGTTCACCGCATCAACATAGGCCGTGGTCAGATAGGGCGATCCGGCTACGCCGCTCCCCTGATACGCGCCGCGGTTGGACGACGCGTCAGACGCGGTCCCAATGTTTGGAGAGGAAGAAAAAAGCCTGTAGTCATTGGCATCAGGATTGACGAATTGCGGGCAGGCCGAAAGTCCGCCGGCAGTCTCAGATGTCCCGGTATAATTGGTGGCGCAATTGAAAACGTTGTTATAGCTTGGGATGATCTTGTTGGCCGAGGCAGTGTTTATTCCGTGACTGCTGGAGCCCGCGGCTATGTTAAGCTCCGGATTACTGCTAATGATATTATTGTTGGCAAATATCTTTGTGTTGGCATTGCCAGCAGAATTATATATGCCGTACGTATGCTTTATGATCGAATTGTATTCAAGCGTAGCAACCGTTGGATAATTCACGTTTTCAATCCCAAAACTGTTGCCAGCGTCATAAGCCGTGCAATAGATATAATTATATCTTGCGATCAAAAAATTGGGGTTGGCAGTGTCCGCACAATAATTATAGATACCCGCGACATCAGATCCTTCTATTGTGCAATAGGTCACGGTCACCAGCAGGGATTCATCGGTCCTGTCAGTAACCCCCGTATCCAGGTTATACATCCAGCAAGTTGAGACCGTGCCGCTGCCGTTGGTGTTGAAATATACACCGTTATTGTAATTAGCGGATGCCGTTTTAAAGATGCAATTGTAAACATAAGCATCGACACCGCCCACATCTATCCCGTCACGGTTGGTAGAGGTGCCCCCTGGCTTGATGGTCAATCCCTCTATCGTGCAGTTCGCGCCATTAATGACCAGGACATCTGCCGCCGAAGTTCCTTCGATACTGCATAGAGAGGTGCTCTCGCCAGAGATGTGTATTTTATCCAGAGTGAAGGTTATGGGAAAAGCCTCTCCGTTCGCGCTATTATAGGTTCCTTGCGCCACGATGATCCTGTCCGCGTAGGCACACTGGGTGGATGCGTAAGAAAGCGTCTTCCATGGCGATCCGCTGGAGCCATCGTTTGAGTTATCGCCGTTAACAGCATCCACATAATAGGTCGGTGGCGGCGGTGGTGGCGGCGGGGTCTGATCATAGTAATATGCGCCCAGGTCCGCGCGGGTTCCGTCTGGATCGTTGTATCTTGGATCAGGGTCTCCGGCGTCTATGCACTCCGAAGTTGCCAGCAAATGATAATTATTATGCGGCACATCGGTAAACCCTGCTTCAACAGTGATCGATCCTATGCCGCCGGAGCATTGGTTGTAATTGGTTTCGCTGTTATAAATATCGTTATAGACAGCATTGACAGTGCCTGCGGATTGCAGGTTGATGCCATAACTGCCCGATGCAACCGCCGCCTCTGGCGCACTGGCAATAATGCTGTTAATGACATCCAGCGCCCCCGATGCCACATTATATGAAATGCCGATCAAATTGTTTACCAGGGTACAGCTCTCCACGGTCGCCGCGGTAAGGGGGCTGGCGGTGATAGAAATACCATTCCCGCTAAAATCCGACTTGGACCCGTGAACTTCGGACTTGTATATTTTGAACAGATCGGCTGAAACCTCAATCCCTGTGTTCCCCGAAATTCCATTCGCCATTACCCTGCAATATCTTACCTGCGCGTTGCTTCCCGTACATTTGATCAAGGTATCCATCATGCCGCCAGTGTTAAAATAGAAAGCAATACTTTCCAGGGTTGAGTTCCGCCCAATATCAAAGCCTAACTGGCCTGAAGTAGATGTACATTCTATAGTGGTATTGGTAGACGAACTTCCAAGCACATGCCGGTCATTTCCAAGAGCCATTGGGAATACTTCACCATTAACTGTGTTGTCATACAATCCAGCCGCCAGATTGATCTTTTTCAATCCATACTTCATAGCCTTGGTAAGAGTCTTCCATGCATTGCCGGTCCCCGCAGAAGAGCCGGAATTGCTGTCACTGCCATTTACTGCGTCCACATAGACTGTGTCCTGGTAAGGAGAGCCTGCCAGTCCAGCACCCTGATAAGCGCCCATATTGGTCCCGCCCAACCCGGTTTCCAGGCAGGGTGAGCCGGAATACAAACGGTAATCGTAGGTATCAGGATCTACGAAGCGAGGACAGTCAGATATATCGCCAGTTCCAGCGGTCACCCCACTATAATTGGTCGTATTATTAAAAACGCAGTTGTATGTAGAAGTGATTCGTGCAGCGCCGGAGCTGTCTAGCAAACCAGTGCTGGATTCTCCCATACCAAAGGGCTTGGAACCCAGATGCGGATGACTGCTGATAATATTATTGTTGACATCCAAAGTTGCTGTCGCACAGTCGTTTTGTACTCCGGAAGAATATCCTATGAT
>JAHJBW010000166.1 GCA_018813405.1 Candidatus Margulisiibacteriota bacterium
AAACTTTATGAACTGGCGCACAAGCATGACGAGGTCTTGCCGCTGGAAGAAGAACTTTTTCAGCTAAAACGCTTGTTGGAAAGGGATTTCGATGCCAGGCTTTTTTTTGAAAGCCTGGAGATAGGAAAAAAACAAAAAAAGAACGCATTGAAGCAGATATTTACGCCCTGTTCGCCTGTTTTCAAGGCTCTGGTGGGTTTTTTGATCGACGAGGACAAAGTTTCCAGGGTGACAGAGATATCAGAACGCTATTCGCGCATGGTGGCAAAAAACAAAAACATGATCTTTGGAGAGGTGCTTTCGTACGAGCCTCTTTCCAAAGAATCACTGGCGTCCCTGGGAAAAAGGTTTGGCAAGAATATCGTCTTAAAGAACATACCAGATCCTTCTTTGATGGGAGGCATGTTGATTAGACTTATGGGCGGCACGGTCATTGATGCCAGTCTGAAGGGACGATTAAATCAGTTAAGGGAGAAAATAGCCAATGCAAGTTAAGCCTGAAGAAATAAGGTCTATATTAAAGAAGCAGATCGCGGAGTTCGAGGCCCAGCCGCAGGAAGAACATCGTGGCATTGTGACCGTCTCGGCCGACGGCATTGCCCACATACGCGGCCTGCCCGAGGCCATGAGCTACGAAATGATCGAATTCCCCAACAGGGTCTACGGCATGGTGCTTAACCTGGAAAAAGAAGAGATGGTGGCGGTAATACTGGACAAGCACACTGCGGTCAAAGAAGGCTATTGGGCAAAGTGCACTGGCAGGGTCATGCAGGTGCCGGTTGGAGAACAGCTTATTGGCAGGGTGGTCAATGCCATTGGCAAGCCGCTTGATGGTCTTGGTCCTGTTGCCACCAACAAATTCAGGCCAATTGAATGTGTCGCTCCTGGAGTGGTTGACAGGGAGCCTGTCTGCCGGCCTCTGCAGACGGGATACAAGGTCATAGATTCGCTGGTACCTATTGGCAGGGGGCAGAGAGAGCTTATTATTGGGGATAGGGCTACTGGGAAGTCCACCCTGGTGCTTGACACCATTCTTAATCAGAAAGGCCAGGACGTCATTTGCATATATGTGGCTATCGGCCAGAAAACATCGAATGTCGTCGCACTTACGGAAAAGCTAAAACAACTCGGGGCCATGGAATACACGGTAGTGGTCTCCGCGTCCGCTTCCGATCCAGTCGCTTTGGAATTTATCGCCCCCTACAGCGGCTGTGCCATGGCGGAAGAATTCATGTACAGCGGTAAGGATACGCTGATAATATACGACGATCTTAGCAAACACGCTAAATCTTACCGAATGATCTCCATTTTGCTCAGAAGGCCACCGGGGCGAGAGGCCTATCCCGGGGATATTTTCTATATACATGCCAAGCTGCTTGAGCGTGCTGCCAAGCTTTCCGAAAAACTTGGCGGCGGCTCCATGACGGCCTTGCCTATTGTCGAAACCCAGCTTGGCGATGTAAGCGCCTATATCCCTACAAATGTCATCTCCATAACTGACGGACAAATATTTCTCGATACCGGACTTTTCAATGGCGGCATAAGACCTGCGGTCGATGTCGGGATATCCGTATCGCGAGTTGGGGGCGCCGCGCAGACTCAGGCCATGAGAAAGATATCCGGGCGCCTGCGCCTGGACCTGGCCCAGTACCGCGAGAAAAAATCGTTCACTCTTTTTGCTGAACAGGTGGACAAGGAAACTAAATCACAGCTGATACGGGGCGCCATTATCACTGAAATACTCAAACAGGACAAAAACATGCCAATAAGTGTGGGAGAACAGATAATTATCCTGTATCTGGCAGTGTTTGGCTACCTGGATGCGTTGCCGACCGAAAAGCTAATAATATTTGAACGTGAATTCCTTAGTTATATCAGGACCAGCAGGAATGATGTCCTTGAAAATTTAAGTTCCAAGGGATACGCGCTCGATCAGGGAATTGAGAATGCGTTCGTGCAGGTATTGCAGGAGTTCAGGGAGCTGCATCATGTCTAATTTGCCAAGATTAAAGAGCCGTTTAAGGTCAATGGGAGGCTTGGAGTCTGTCCTGGAGGCCATGATGCTGGTCTCGGCGGTCGAGGTCCAGAAAATGAAACATGTGCATCAACTGGCCCAAAATTATTTTGGCAAGGTGGAACGGCTGATAGAAGAAGTTGGCGTCAAATTTGACAGAAATGGCAAAGATAAGGTTGGAAAAAGCCTTTTGGTGCTGATAGTAAGCAACAAAGGATTGTGCGCCTCTTTCAACAGTCTGCTCCACAAGAAAGCCTATTCTTTTTTTGACAGGGCGCAGGGAGAGGTGGAACTGCTCATATTGGGCAGAAAAGGCCTGGAATTCAAGACACGCGGCCATCGCGCTGAGTACGCGTACTCCTATTCCTATGAGCCATCATTTGAAAAAAGCTCTCTGCTGGCCGAAAGGCTCATGCAAAGGTTTGAGCAGGAATGGGATGAGGTTTATATTGGCTACAATAAATATCATTCGTTCATTTATCAACAGCCGACCATAGAAAGGCTTATGCCATTTGTTTTCCCAGGGAAAAGCGCGCTTGACGAATGCTGTTATTTTGAACCGGAGCAGAAAAAGTACAAGGCCGAGCTGGCAAAATTGTATTTCAGGGTATTATTGCACAAGATCATTATCGAATCTGACCTGGGCGAGGTCAGTACCCGCATGTTCACTTTGAAGGGGGCTACCGACAAGTCCAAGGACATGCTAAGCGAACTAAGTCTTATGATCAATAAAGAAAGGCAGGCCATGATCAACCGAGAACTGGCAGAGATAGCCAGCACTTTTGAGATATTGAGGGAGGAAAGTTAGGTGAAAAAACATACCGGCAAAGTGGTTGAGGTCGTCGGCCCGGTGGTCGACGTGGTCTTTCCGATCGAGGACATTCCCGCTATCCGCTCGATGCTTCGCACCGAAAGCCCCGAGATAACCTGCGAAGTCTCGATGCAGCTTGAAGGCGGGGTGGTGCGCGCTGTGGCGCTCAATCCGACGGATGGATTAAGACGCGGTACTAACGTTTCCGACCTGGGCCATGCCATTGAGCTGGATATTTCAGACAAGGTTCTGGGCCGCATGTTCAATGTGCTGGGAGAGGTGATCGACGGCGGGCCCCCCATAGAGGGCGCCAAAAAATTCCGCATACGGCACGATCCACCGCCTTTTGAGGATATTGTTTCAAAGAGCGAACTGTTCGAGACCGGTATTAAGGTTATTGATCTGCTGGCGCCGTTTGTTAAGGGCGGCAAAGTTGGGTTATTTGGTGGTGCTGGCGTTGGCAAAACGGTCATCATCATGGAGCTTATTCATAATATGTCCAAACAGCATTCCGGCATATCGGTCTTTGGCGGAGTAGGGGAGCGAACCCGGGAAGGCAACGAGCTGTGGACCGAGATGAAGGAATCCGGTGTTATTGACAATTCCGTTCTGGTCTTTGGCCAGATGCCGGAATTGCCAGGCGCCAGGCAAATAGCCGCCATGTCGGCGCTGACCTACGCAGAATATTTCCGCGACGTGGAAAATAAAGATGTGCTCTTTTTTATTGATAATATTTTCCGTTTTGTTCAGGCGGGATCAGAGGTCTCTACTCTGTTGGGAAGAATGCCCTCTGCGGTAGGATACCAGCCCACGCTCCAGGCGGAGATCGGGCGACTGGAAGAAAGGATCGTTTCTACCAACAAAGGGTCTATTACATCGATCCAGGCGGTCTATCTGCCTGCCGACGACATTACCGATCCTGCCGCCTCGGCCACCTTTGCCCATCTTGACGGTTCTACCGTACTGTCGCGCCGGATAGTTGAAAAGGGTGTTTTCCCGGCGGTGGATCCGCTGGCTTCAACATCAAGGATACTGGATCCTTACATAGTGGGGGCGGAGCACTATGCTATTGCCCGCCGTGTGCAGATGATACTCCAGCGGTACAAAGAGCTGGAGGACATTATTGCCATCATGGGTGTTTCCGAACTTCCCATGGAAGATCAGATCATGGTCAAGCGCGCGCGCCGCATACAACAGTTCCTGTCCCAGCCGTTTTTTGTGGCAGAAAGGTTCACAGGCTTGGAGGGAAGGTATGTCAAAATAGCCGATACCGTCAGGGGGCTTGGCGAAATAGTCGAAGGCAGGCACGATTCATTGCCCGAGCAGGCATTTTACATGGTTGGAACCATAGATGAAGCTGTCGCAAAGGCGGAAAAGATAAATGCGAGAGTTTGAACTTAGCATCCAATCCATTGAACAGCCGGTCTATATCCTTAAAGTAGGATCGCTCAGGGTAGAGACCACTCTTGGAAAAATAACTTTTTTATACGGCCACGCGCCGTTCAGGGGCATATTGGGTCACGGGAAAATATACTATGACGACAAGACCCTGGATTGCGGGGGCGGGTTGATAAAAGTAGGGGACAACAGGGCCGAGATACTCTTGGCCTAGCTCTTTTGGACAGGCTTTGTACATGGATAAATATTATCATATAAGCTATAATTTTACCTGATGCGGCAAAAAATTGGCCCAGTGGCATTAATTCTTCTATTGCTTACTGTATTTCTATTCTCCTGTGAGCATATTGCAAACGTCAAACCTTCAACCTCAACCACTCCAACATTTTTGGTTTATCCTGTCATCACACCAGGGGCGCCAGCCGTGAACCCATACAGTCCTGCTGCTTTCCTTTATGCCAATGATTCTAATCTTGTGCAGGGCAAACCCGACGAGGCCAGCGGACGGCTTTACAGGTTCGCTGTTTTTGGAGACAGCCAGTCGGGGTACTCAGGTACTGCGGTATCCAGTAAACTGGCAATTATTGTGGCCTCGATCGAGGCCCTATCACCGCTTCCCGATTTCCTTGTTTGTGTGGGTGATGCGGTTGAAGAGGGAGGCATCGATGGCCTAAGGATATGGGTAGAGAGCCTCAAGCCCTTAACTGACAAAAAGATACCGGTTTATCTGGCCAAAGGAAACCACGAGGTGTTCCCTTATGATAATGCCAGACAGCTACAGAAAGAATATCAGGATTGTTTTAATTTTCCCAAGAACGGTCCCGAGGGCTACGAGGACCTGTGTTATTATTTTGGGTCCAACGATTCTATTTTCGTGTGCTACGATTCCTATTATTTTAACAACATGAACGACAAACAAACGATGGGCATCACATCAGATCAGCTATCCTGGCTTGAAAGCGTTCTGTCTGCGGACAGAAAATTCAAGTTTGTCTTTACTCATGTACCCGAGATTAGCGAAGAACTTCAGAACGTGCTCAATGAGAAGGATGTGGCTGTGATCTTTACCGGGCACATACATGTACTGCACAGCAGGATGCTGGGCAGTACCAGGCTTATAATCACGGGAGGAGCGACCGGCACAGACCATTACGATTATCCCGACACCTATGAATGCAACCACTATCTGGTGGTCGATGTATATGATTCAAGCGTCGTAATAAACGCCTATCGCCTTGATGGAACCCTGCTGGAAAGCTATAATGTTATAAGATGAACTTCCGTCGGGGTGTAGCTTAGTTTGGTAGAGCGCCTGCTTTGGGAGCAGGAGGTCGCTGGTTCAAATCCAGTCACCCCGATTTTCTATTTAGGCAGAGTAAAGTAGAACCTCGATCCTTTGCCCATCTCACTCTCTACCCCGATTTGTCCGCCCATAGTCTCAACCGCCAGCTTGCAGAAAGCCAGCCCCAGCCCGGTGTCCAGTTGGGTCTTCATGGACTGGTCCTTGACCTTAAAGAACTTATCGAATATCTTTTCCTGGTACTCTCTGGGGATGCCTTCACCCGTATCTGCCACCTCGAACAGAATGCTGTCCTTTTCTTCCTTGATGTTAAGCGCGACTGAACCCTCTCTGGGAGTATGTTTGATAGCATTGCTGGCCAGGTTCTCTATAACCCGCGTTATTATGTCGGGGTCCCCGTTTATGGTCAGCCCGGGCTGACACTGTGTCTCAAAGCGTGTCTTTTTGCCCAGGGCCAGATTGTTCAGCCAGGCCAGGTTCTTGAGCATCTCCTCTGCCTGGAATTCCCTTTTGTTTATCTTCATCTTTTGCTCTTCAATGCTCTTCACCTGCAATATGTCCATGATCAGGTTGGAAAGTTTTTTAGAACTTCCCAGCATGCTTTGTAAATTCTCTCTTTGCTTATCGGTTATTGGGCCAAGCAGGTTGTCCAGAAAAAGCTCGGCTGTGTTGGTTATGCCTACCAGGGGATTTTTTAAGTCGTGTACAATCATGTGCCTCAGGTCTTCGCGCAGGTTTTCCAGGTTCCTTTTCTCGGTCACATCACTTATCATGGTAAGGTTCCTGATCACTTTACCTTTTTCGTCTTTGACCGAAGCGGCAACTACCTGTCCATATTTCCTTTGGCCCTTCTTGTTCACCAGCTCAACATCGTAGGCAGGGGATTCCTGATCGAGAAGTTTTTCGGAAAAGCTTTTCATGATGGCGGCCTTGCTTTCATCGGTCAAAAAGGGCAGCAGCATGATGTTCTTGCCAACTATCTCGTTGGTCTTGTATCCCATCCAGTCCTGCAGTCGATCGTTGCTGGCAATTATT
>JAHJBW010000167.1 GCA_018813405.1 Candidatus Margulisiibacteriota bacterium
AGGCCGAGGACATGGTCATCAAGATGATAAGGCAGAGCTTTCCCGACGACAACATTCTGGCAGAAGAAAGCATTCACAAAAAGACCTCTTCCCCATTTACCTGGATAATCGACCCACTAGATGGTACGCATAATTATATTAGGGGGGTAGATATCTTTGGCACCTCCATAGGGGTGATGCACAACGGAGTAATGGTTGTCGGCGTCATCTTCATGCCGGTCTCCAAGGAGCTTTACGCCGCTCAGATCGGCAAAGGCGCCTACAAGAACGGCAAAAGGATACAGGTCTCAGATAACGACCTAAAAACCTCGACCCTGATCTATGACAGCACTATCGCAGTAAAAAAAGGCTCTATGATCAAGGCCCTGGACAAGCTCTCAAGTCGCGTCTTTAACATTAGAATGTACGGATCTACGGCCCGCAGCCTGGCCTATATCGCCGAAGGTAAGGCCGACCTGGAAGTGGAATTCAATGATAAAATATGGGATTTCGCCGCGGGGGCAGTCCTTATAAGCGAGGCCGGAGGCCATTTTACGGACTTTAATGGCAGTAAAAAATACAGGATGCGGCAGCCATATATAGCCTGCAATGCAAGGACCTACAAACAACTCCTTAACATACTAAAATCCGTTTGACAGTCAATGCGCACAAGTATATAATTTTTCCGGTAAAGAGCTAAACCCCAGGAGGTTTGTTTATGAAAAAAATTATAGCTGCCCTCGCAATGCTCATGTTCCTGTGCCCCATCGCTATAGCAGTTCCCACCGCAATGCAATCCCAATCCAGCATTGTCAGGTTTGGTGAAGATGTGGTCGTCCCAACAGGGGCCGATGTTGAATCTGTTGTGGCAATAGGCGGGTCAATCACTGTCGCCGGCAATGTCAAAAAAGACGTGGTCGCGATAGGCGGCAACGTCAATTTAAAAAACACCGCCAGTGTGGGCGGCGACACCATGGCCATTGGTGGAAAAGTGACCAGGGCGGAAAAGGCCTCCATCAACGGTGAAGTGGTCGAAATGGCTTCGCTCGGAGGGGCGCTTGGCAAGAGCGCTAAGATAGTCACCATTGGCGGCATAATCTTTTCCCTGCTTTCTTTTATCGGCTTCCTTGTACTGGCCCTTATTCTGGTCGCCCTGTTTCAACAACAACTTGGCAGGGTCTCCTTCTACATCGAAAAAGAAACCGGCCATGCGCTCGGGTGGGGTATTATCGCCCTCATCTTGATCCCCGTCATCACTCTTCTTCTGATCATAAGTCTGGTAGGGATCTTATTTATTCCTCTTTTTGTCCTTTTGATCGCCGCCGCCATGGTATTCGGCTATGTCGCCGCCTCCCAGCTTCTGGGTAAGCGTATTTATCATGCCTTCAAGCGCGGCAGCAAACCCATGACCAGTGAAGTGCTAATGGGACTTATATTGCTGTATCTTGTGGGATTGGTCCCCATTCTGGGATGGATAGTCAAATTAGTGGCAGTAATAACCGGATTGGGAGCAATAATCAAAACAAGGTTCGGTAACGCCTGATCATTTACCGCGTTTTTCTTCGAGTGTCTTTTTAAGGCGGTCGATCTCTTTTTCGAGCTCTATCATCTTAAGCTCGCGTCCCACCATTAGCTCGTTCATTTCTTTTATTTGCTTGTATTTATCTTCAAGCTCTTTATACTTTTCATCTAGCTTCTTTTGGGTTTCCCTTAACCTGAGACCGACTCGGACTCGGGCCAGCAGCATATCTTTGCCAACAGGTCGGAGGACGTAGTCCAGGCCGCCAATGTCCAGCCCTTTTACCACACTTTTCTCCTCGCGGAATTCGTCTTCGCTGGTCACAAAGATAACAGGTATCCTGGCCAGGTCTTTGTCCATCATAACTTCGCGGCAAACCTCAAATCCGCTGATATCAGGCATTTTGACATCCAATATAATAAGGTCGGGCTTCTTTTCCTGTATCAGCTTTATGGCTTCCGTGCCATTCCTGCCGGCAAAGACCATGTGCCCTTCAGTGCTGAGCACCTTTTCCAAAAACTCAAGGTTTGCGGGAGTATCATCGGCAATTACGATTATTTTCCCGTTCGTTTTTTTCTCAACATTGCTGTCTGCCATTTTTCCAACCTCCATATATCAATTAATTACTGTTTGGACTGAGCTGATCCTTTAATTCTTTCACCTTGGCCTCAAGGTCCATCAATTTACTTTCGCTCTGTTCTGTCAATCTGAAAAAATCCGCGCAGCTGCTCTCTAGCTTGTCCAGCCTGCCCATTACATTTTTAAAGTTCTCCCTTATCCTGAGGCCTACGCGCACGCGCGCCAAAAGCTCTCCCCTGTCCACTGGCCGTGTAATATAGTATAGCCCGCCCATTTGCAGTCCTGTTTTTATGCTTTGATCATCCTTGTATTCGGAAGTAATAAAAATGATAGGGACCTTCGAGAATTTTTCGTCAGCCAACAGCTTTTGGCAGACATCGTACCCGCTAAGGTTGGGCATTCTGACATCTAGCAATATCAAGTCGGGAGTGTGCTTTTTAGCATAATTCAAGGCTTCAGCTCCATCTCCGGCCTTTACTGTTTGATATCCGGCGGCACGCAATATCTTTTCGAGAATATCTCGATTATATTCAACATCATCCACAATAAGTATCTCGGCCGCCGCAACCGGGTCATTTCCTTTGGGCATTTCTCACCTCTCTAATTGCTTATAAGTATATTAAAATACTTGCCGCATTTCAACGGTTATTTTAAGGGCAGAGTAAAATAAAATTTTGTACCCGGGCCTTTCCCGTCAGACGGCGGGCTTTCAAACCACATGGCGCCCTTTTGCATCTCAATAAGATTTTTGCTTATGCTCAGGCCAAGCCCCGTACCCTTGTGCCTTGGGTCCACCTGCTCAAACATGGTAAAGACCTTCCCCCTTTTGTCCGCCGGTATGCCAATGCCAAAATCCCGCACGGAAAAAAGACATTGATCGTTCTTTTTAATGACAACTATCTCTATACTGCCTTTCTCAGAAAACTTTACGGCATTGCTCACAAGATTCCATAACACCTGTGTCACTCTTCTCGCGTCCCCAAAAGCAGACTCAACCTCGATCTGTTGGGCCAATTTCAACCCTTTTACTCCCGCCAGCGGTTCGGCCACTTTCAAAACCCCCTCGACGCAGTCTTTAACAATGAATTCATCGAGTTTAATTTTAAGTTCGCCCGATTCGATCTTGGACATGTCAATAAGATCATTTATTATGCCCATTAAATGGTGTGCGGCCTTTTGGATCTTGTCAAAAGTGCCGGAAGCATTATCGGGCACGCTGCCATATATCCCTTCTTTTATTGTTCCGGCATAATCTATAATAGCAGCCAGAGGGGTCCTGAGTTCATTGGTCATGCTGGCTATGAAATTGGATTTGGTCCTGGACACGCCTTCCAATTCCTGATGGGCCAGGGCCAACTGGTCGCTTTTCATTTTCAATATCTTTGTCCTGTCCTCTACCTTTTGCTCAAGAGTATTCCTCAACTCTTCAACTTCGCTGTAAGCGCGGGAATTTTCTATGGCAATGGCGGCCTGGATGGCCAGGGCGCTAAGCAGTTTTAGGTGCTCGTCGGTAAACAGCTTGCTGACCAGTTTATTGTCAAGGTACATAAGCCCGATCCTTCTATCTTTATGCTGTAGAGGCACACATAATATCGACTTTAATTTATGGGTTGTTATGCTTTTTTGAGCGCGAAATCTCTCATCGGTCTGAGCGTCTGTCACCACCACCGGCTCCCCCGTGGCGCCAACATGCTCTATAACATTCCTGGAAAACTCAAAGCCATCTGAATTAATAGTTTCTTTGTCAATGTTGCGAGCCACCCTTACCTCCA
>JAHJBW010000168.1 GCA_018813405.1 Candidatus Margulisiibacteriota bacterium
ATGGTCGTGACCTTGATGCCTATGATAATCGGCTATTTCTTCGGCAGGAAGATTTTGAAGATCAACCCCATACTTCTGATGGGGGCTTTAAACGGTGCCGAGACCGCAACACCTTCGCTCAACGCTCTCAAGGAAAGCTCCGGCAGTTCTGTCGTGGCGCTGGGGTTTGCCGTGCCGTACGCGATTGGTAATGTGGTCCTTACAGTTTGGGGGACCGTGATCGTGAATGTTATATGGAGCATACTAAAATGAAAAAACTATTGCTGTTGACCGTTTTGCTGGCTTTCCTTTCTGTCTCGGCCAAGGCCATGTTGATCTATTATGAAGATCCACAATACTCCTTTCAGCTTTTGCGGACCATGGGTGCGGCAGTGGGACAGGCGGCCGATATAGGGGAATGCCTGAAGACAGCCTATCGTGTCGAGGCCGGGGATGACGAGGGTTGGTACAGGGAGTGGAATAAGACCGCCCAGCAGATGGACACGGCTGGAGCCTACCTGCGCGCCTGCAACTACTACCGCAACTCGGACTTTTTTCTGCGCGAAGATCCCGCCAACGACCCGCGTGTCATCAATAGCTGGAAAAAGAGCAAAGAGATGTTCCTGAAGTATGCCGACCAGCAAAAGGACTTCATTATAAAAGAAGTAAAGATACCTTTTGAAGATACAACCCTTCCCGGCTATCTTTGCCTGATCGATGACAGCGGCCAGAAAAGGCCCATGGTTATCATCCACAGTGGTTTTGACGGGACCAAGGAAGAACTTTATTATTCAAATGCGCTTCCCGCCTTAAAGCGCGGTTACAACTGCCTGCTCTTTGAAGGACCCGGGCAGGGTGAAGTTATCAGGGTGCAGAAAATACCGTTCCGTTATAACTGGGAGACGGTTGTAACGCCAGTAGTTGACTATGCCCTTGAATATCCAGAAGTTGATCCTGACCGAATTGCTTTAATGGGGATTAGTTTTGGCGGATATCTAGCTCCCAGGGCGGTGGCTTTTGAAAAGCGGATCAAGGTTTGCATAGCCAACGGCGGGGTCTATGATTTTCATGAAAATTTTGTGAAGAATTTCCCGCCGGACTTTGAAAAACAACTTGATGATCCTCAGGCGGCCAAAGAGATCGATAAAGCGATATATGATGAGATGAAAAAGAACCCAAACCTGCGCTGGGTATTCAATAACGGCATGTGGACCTTTGGCGCCAAAACTCCAAGCGAGCTTATCCGCAAGACCAGGCCTTATAGAATGGAAGATGTGGCAAAGAATATAACTTGTACAATGTTAATCGTTGACTCGGAAGACGATAAGGACATGCCTGGTCAGGCTAAGAAGCTTTACGATGCCCTTGGCTGTCCAAAGGAATATTTGCTTTTTACAAAGGAAGAGGGGGCCGAAGAGCACTGCCAGATGGGGGCGGGGCTAATATCCAGCGAGCGGATATATAATTGGCTTTCTGCAAAATTATAACATACCGTTCAGATATTTAAATACAATAATGATATAATCTTGTGACATGAAACAACAGCCTGTTGCCCAAAACCTGATCATATTCAGCATAACGCTGGGTGCTTTCATGTCGACGCTGGACTCCAATATAGTCAATATCGCCCTGCCAAACATTGCCCTCTACTTTTCTATCCCCATAGGGAGTGTTGTCTGGGTAACACTATCGTACCTTTTGGTACTGACCAGCACCCTTTTGTTGTTCGGACGGCTGTCTGACAGGGTGGGGGTGAAAAAGATATTCCTTCTCGGCTACATTGTTTTTGTGGCAGGATCATTAATGTGCGGCATATCCCCGACCATAGCTGCCCTGATCGTTTCGCGCTGTATTCAAGCGTTGGGTGGGGCCATGATATATACAACCATTTTCGCGATGGTCCCAAAGTTCATAGAACAAAAAGATAGGGGCAGGGCTTTTGGATTTATTTCTACCGCGGCCGGGCTGGGGGTTTCGGTTGGGGCGCCGCTTGGCGGTCTGCTGACCGGGCTTTTTTCCTGGCATTGGATATTCCTTATCAACATCCCGGTCGGTATAGCGGCGTATTTTCTTTCGAGACGGATCCTGCCCGAAGAAAAAGTTACCCGGACCGATGAGAAATTCGATATCGCGGGGATGCTATTGAGCTTTGCGGGTCCCACCTGCCTTATATATGCCTTGAACATGGGCCACATACTGGGATGGGACTCTCCAATTATTACAGGTACTATTTTGGCATCTTTTTTCTCTTTTCTGGCCTTTGTCTGGTGGGAAAAAAGGGCGCGCTATCCCCTGCTTAACATGAGCATATTCAAAAACAAATCTTTTTTGGTGGTCAATCAGATGGGAATGTTAACCTTTTTGTTTATGGCCGGCAACAATTTCATTATCCCTTTCTTCCTGCAATATGAAAAAGGCCTTTCGGTAATGATGTCGGGCGTTATCTTTCTGCTTTATTCTGTGGTCTATCTTGTGGTAAGCCCCTTTGCGGGAAGGATATCAGACCATGTCCCTTCTCGTATCCTTTGCCGGGCGGCGCTTTTGTCCTGCCTGCTCTGTACGCTGGTATTTTGCTTTACCATAAAGCTCCCGGGACTGCTGTCAGTGATGATCTTTCTTGTGTGGCTGGGGGCATCCATGGGATTTTTTATTTCCCCCAACAACAGCGAGGCCATGAGCCTGGCGCCCGAAGGCTCGCTGGGGATCGTTTCCGGGGTCTTTAAGATGGTGACCAACCTGGGAATGGTGATCGGGGTGGCTGTTTTTGAGATGGTCTTTTCAGCTTTTGCGCCGCCGGACATTAGCCTGGCGGCTTACGGGCAGGGAATGCTCCTCAATGCTTTTCGCTGCACTTTTCTGGTTGGCTCCATCTTTCTCTTTATCTCTCTTGCTGTTTCCTGGCAGGGCAGGACCAAGCGTTCCTGAAATGTCGTTGCGCTATGGGGATATAGCTACTATAATATAGGCAATTTTCACAAGGAGGTAGATTATTATGGCCAAGGTAACAGTTTTGGGGGCGGGGAACGCCGGACAGACGACCGCGTATCATCTTTCATCAAAAGGACACGAGGTGTGCTTGTACGAACACCCGAATTTCGCCAAGGCGCTCGACGCCATTGAAGCCAACGTCAACATGATAGAGGCCGTTGCCGAGTTCAAAAAGGGAGACCTGGTCATCAAGGGCCTTATCCCCGGACAGGCCAGGGTTGCTTTGGTCAGCAAGGACATTAAAGAGGCCATGATGTGGGCGGATACCATCATAATGCCGGTACCTGCCTTTGCTCAGGCAAACATCTTTAAACAGGTAATGCCCCACCTGCGAGACGGGCATATGCTTATAACCCTGCCGGGCAACGAAGCTTCCCTTATCTTTGCCAAAATGATGAGACAGGCCGGCATGAAGAAAGACATTCTCTTTGGAGAAGGCGCTTCCATCCCTTACGCTTGCCGCATTGTCGGGCCAGCCAGGGTCTTTATCGGCGGATTGAAGGACGCCTTCGAATTTGGTATATTTCCAGCCAACAGGACCAAGGAAGGGGTAAAAAGGGCTAAAGCCATCCTGCCGCTCAACCTGGATGTAAAATCCAATGTAATAGAAACCCATTTCTATAATTTCAACATGATCGTGCATCCTTCGACCGCCTGCCTTAACATGGGTGCTTTCGAAAGCAGGGGGGGCGAGTTCTATTTCTACAAAGAGGGCATGTCGCCTTCGACCTCCAAGGTTCAGCAGGCCATGGATGACGAAAGAATGGCGGTAGCCAAAAAACTTGGTTTTAAAAAGGTCATGAGCTTTGTCGAAGCCATCAACCTGTGGTACGGCATAAAGGTCAAATCGATCTATGAATTTTCGCAGAATACCCCCGTCCACAACGCTTTTGGCCACGATGCTCCCAAAAGCCCGCAGGAAAGGTATATCAGCGAAGATACGCCTTATGTGCTGGTGCCCATGCACGAGTATGCCAATCTAATGGGCGTAAAACACCCGGCGATAGAAAGCATCATCAATATTGCCGATATATATAATGATACCGACTATTTCAAGAATGGCCGCAACTTTGCCGAACTGGGCATTGCCGGCATGACGGCAAAACAGATCCTTGACTACGCCAGCACCGGGGTCATAAAAAAGACCAGCCGCAAGGTAAAGGCGGTAAGAGCTGGTGCTGGAAGCAGGGCCAGGGCGCACTAGTAAGTAGTGAGTGGTCAGTAGTCAGGAGTTAGTAGAGAAAAGAGATAGGGTGGGAAGAAATTTCCACCCTGTTTTTTTAACCGGAGGAGGGAGGATTCCCGCCTTCACTCTCTGAGCTTCGGCGGGCAGGCGAACCCCCCATATTTTCTAATAACTTCTTTGCGTTATTATTCCAATCCGTTAATGTTTTATTGTTTAATGTTTTATTGTTTTCGATATATTTTTTGAGTGCTTTCTCAAGCTCTTTTGCGTCATTAGACTTATCCATCATAGATAAAAGCGAATTAACATCCCCGTTTGTTGAATGTATCCAATCAATCCCTGTCCCTGTTAATTTTTGTTCCTTATCTTTGGGCACAATATTTTTTTGAATGATGAAACCCTTTTTGGTGAGACTATCAATATCAGCCTTATCATCAATGATCAACAATGGTCCACTTACTTTTTTGCTGAGATCGTGGCAATTGATTAACGCTTCTCCCATAACCAACTGAATTACAAGCAATCCATCTCCTAAAGGAATAACCCCCATTTTTGAGGATTGTCTTATTTCTTCTGAATACCACTCCTGTATATCTGCCATTTCACCAAATGATATTGTTGCTTTTGCGGTGCCGCCCCTAAGCAATGTTGAACGAAGTAAGACAATGGCTAGGGCAACCGATTGAACAATATTTCCGTTGTAAGAAGAAATCATAAAAGCATCCCCGAATTGATAAACAAATAATCTGTTAGATGGTTTGCAATAATAATTTGTCCCAATTTTATGTATATCTTCAACAAGCCCTCTTAATAATTTTATGGCAAGACGTTTGTTTTCCAAAAAAAGCTTTGAAAAACCTTCAATATCGATATGCAATGCCCAAGGTTGTGACATGTTTTATGCCTTTCTTGCCGGTTTGTATTTAGAAAAAGAAATTAGAAAGTAGTAAGTAGAAATTGGATATTAGCCTTATTCATAAGCTTGTTTCTCCTTACTACTTACAAATCACTTCTTTCTTGTACTTACCGGGACATAGTTTACAGTTTATTCCGGTCAGATAGTTTACACATTTATTATACATTTTTTAACTCCGTTTATCTATTTTAATGCCAAAAGGATCATCTTTGGGAGCGAATTTCCGGCTGATCTCATCAAAATAGCCTAATTCATAATCCATAAAATTTACTTGCCAGATATTGTCATCGACTAGATTAAGTCCCACCGGCTGGTTAGCAAAGGCCCTGCTTATATGTATTTTGCTTTGATTGAGGCAAACCCTCCCGCAATTCGTAACAAGAAGTGTCTTGTCAAATCCCGGATAGGTTAAGTCGTCAAGTCCCTCGTATTTTGTTCTTGATCTTATATAAACCTCTCCAGGACATTTCATCCCCAGCGCCTGGTGGGGCCGCTCGTAATTAAATTCGTGCATAAAATTATAGAACTTTTCTTGCTGCTGCAATAAATTTAATCCGGCCGGCTTTGTTGCCTCTAGTTTCAGTGTCCGGTGCATTCTTTCATGTCGGCCATTCTGCTGGGGATTTCCTGGTAAAATCCTCTCAATTTTTATGCCTAACCGAATCCACCATACGGATAGCTTGGTTAATCCCCACAATGAGTTGCCGCTTGCAAACGGAACGCCGTTATCGCTTCTGATTGCTCCCGGCAGTCCATATTCTTTAAAAGCCTGTTCAAATACAGAAAAAGAGGGATCTTCTGCCGTGCCGCTTAATGCTTCGCAACTGATCAGGAATCGGCTCACCTGATCGGTAATCGTGAGAGGGAAGCAATGTTTTTGATTTTTCATTATGAATTGGCCCTTGAAATCGGTGCACCAAAGGTCATTAGGGTGCTGGGGAGTTGAGAGATATCCAGCTATAGAGCTAAATTTCTTTTTGCGTTTCTTTTTCTTCACCAGGTCATGCCTGTCCAGCACACAATGGACGGTGCTTATGGCAGGAAGCTTTATGCTGGTATAACGTTTTGAGAGCAGCTCACGGATCTTTGGAGCACCCCAGCTTGGCTTCTCCTTTTTTAGGCGCACGATTGCCTGTTCAATTTCAAAAGGGGTTTGGTTGGGATGGCTGTGCGGGGCGCGACTGCGGTTTGGAAGACCGGAAAATCCCTGCTCCTGATACCTTTGCCAAATCTTGTGGCCGGTTACCCGCGATATTCCGAATTCTTTACAAAGCGGCGCCATCTTTTCACCGCACAAAAGACGGCTAATGAATTTCATCCTCTCATCCATGACACATGTTTCCTTCCATGGCATATCTTTCCCTCCTGTAATTCAGATATGCCAAAGTATAATTGAAAGTGTAAACTATGTGCCCGGAAAGAAGTGTAAAGGATGTGTCCGGAATATACCCCTTTTAACCGGAGGAGGGAGGATTCGAACCCCCGATACCATTTCTGGTATAGTCGCTTTCGAGGCGACCGCCTTCAACCACTCGGCCACTCCTCCTTGCTAAAATATTCTCTTTGA
>JAHJBW010000015.1 GCA_018813405.1 Candidatus Margulisiibacteriota bacterium
GAGAAATGTCTTCCGGACACGCCGTATGGCGCCGGTAATCCTGCGCCCGCGCGAAGATTTATCCTGTTCACTCTTCAGCCTTTTCATGGCCTGGTGGGCGGCATGCTGTTCGGCCTCTTTTTTATTGAGCCCCTTGCCGGCCCCCATCTTTTTGGCATTGACGAAAACGTCTATGTAAAATATCCTCTTGTGCCTGGGGCCGGATTCCCTGACCACCTTGTAGTAGGGAAGCTCCCACTTTTTCTTTTGAACGTATTCCTGAAGGGCGGACTTCCAGTCCGAAATGTAACCGTGGCGGCCCACTTTTTCGATCTCTTCCCTGAACAGCTCCAGCAGAAAGTCGCGTATCCTTCCCAGCCCGGCGTCCAGGTAAACCGCACCGATCCAGGCCTCAAGGGCATTGGCCAGGTTGGATTTTCTCTTGGCGCCGCCGCTCTTTTTCTCGTTAGCGGACAACAGAAAGAACGACCCCATGTTAAGGCCGTCGGAAAATCTGGCAAGCGTTTCATCAGATATTATGGCGGCCCTTATCTTGGTAAGGTCGCCTTCGGGACGGGAAGGATATTTGTTGTAGAGGTACTCGCTCACTACAAGCTTTAATACCGCATCGCCCAAAAACTCCAGTCGTTCGTTGTCGGGGACCTGGAATTCGTTGGCAAAAGAGGAGTGGGTCAATGCCTGATTTAGGAGTGCTTTGTTGAGGAAGATCACTCCTGTTTTCTCTTCAAGGCGGGCTAACTGTTGTTCACGCTCCATTGACATTATATTTTACATCATTTACAATTGAATTTCAACCATGAACCTGAGCGCAAGCGCATGGTTCATGGTCAATGTGGAGTATTAAACATGGGTATACCGTCATCTATTTCAGAACATATTTACAAAAGCGAGGATTCATTCCCCGCCCCGTCCGAGCGCCTTAAGCTTAACAAAGCGATCGACACCACCAGAAGGTTCATTTCCCAACATTCCGACCGGCTGGACATTATCGAAGAAAAGTTTGTGCTGGCCGACCTCTATGTGGGACGGGGCGAACCAGGCGACTATGAGGCCGCCAAGAACCTTTACCACGATATTCTGGACCGCGGGGGCAACCCCTATTTGCGGGCCAGGACCCTGATCGGCCTGGCAGAGCTTTCCGTCCCCTACCGCAACGAGACCACCGCCGCGATCGAACTTTGCGAACGCGCTGGGAAACTGCTGCAAAAGCTGGACAGGGAAGTCCACAATTTCCCCACTTTTTCTTTTTTCAGGTCAAAGGCCTATGTTATCGAAGCTGACCTGCGCATCACGCGCGACGAAAAGGGTGACCACCAGAAAGCCCTTAAACTTCACGAAAAGATAATCAAAGACAAAAAAGCCCACTGGTATTTTAAGGGCAGGGCCTTGCTGGGAAAGGCAGAACTTATCCTTTATCATTATCGGAAAAAGCTTAACGAGGGCATCAATCTTGCGAGGAAGGCCCATACATTGCTAAAAGGCCGTCCTGGCGACTATTTCACCATTAAGAGCAGGATCGTCGAGGCCGAATGCCGCGTCCAGCACGGGACAAGAAGGGACTTTGAGATAGCCGAGCGTCTTTTGATAGAGGTGGTAAAGTCTCCCTATGTTTACACTGACCTCATGGCGCGCGCAAAGCTTGACCTGGCCGAGATACAAGAAATTCCTAAAGCCCAGCAAATGCTCAAAGAAGTGCAGGAAATGGAAGGGCTTGATCCCTATATCGCGCAAAAGGTCAAACTGCTCGAGACCAAGCTATCTGAAATGAGATAACACCACAATGCTTCCCACTATAACGCAGTAGTAGGCAAAGACCCGTATGGATGTCCTCTGTATAATGGTCATGAAAAGTTTGATGGCCAGATAGCCCGAAACAAAAGCCGCTATTCCCCCAAATACCAAAGCCCACACCCCTGCCTGGCTGGAAGAAGCTGCCATGATATCAGGAGCCTGCAATAAGCCAGCCCCAAGTATGGCCGGCACTGAAAGCAAGAATGAAAAACGAGCCGCCAGCTTCCTGTTAAGCCCGCGCATCAACGATGCCGAGATGGTGGTCCCCGACCTTGAAAGCCCGGGCGCGATGGCCGCTCCCTGCGCCAGGCCAATGATGATGGCGTCCTTTAGTCCCATTCTGTCCATGCCCTTTGTGCCGGTCCCTATCCACTCGGCCAGCAATATTAGCGCCGCGGTCAACAGCAGAAAGCACCCCACCGCCAGCGTGGAAGAAAAAAGGCTCTCGAAGAAATCCTTGAAAGCAAATCCGATCACCGCCGTAAAAAAAGTCGCCGCCAAAAGAAGTATGGACATTTTAAAGAAGGCAATGCGGTTGTATGTTTCCCTGAAGCTCATGTTCCTGGTGATTATCTTGTAAAAGCCCACAAAAAACCATTTGATTATCTCAAGTATATCGCTCCAGAAATAGATGATTACCGCCAGGGCGGTAGCAATATGCACTATAACATCAAAGGCAAGGTTGAC
>JAHJBW010000169.1 GCA_018813405.1 Candidatus Margulisiibacteriota bacterium
GATAATTCGCGGCCTAAAAGTGACAACCATGTGCGCGAGCCTGATAAACGATATTACCTACATGGTCATTGGGGGCGTCTATCCCAACACGGAAAACAGCGCTTTTGGAGTGGGGTTGGTAACCAGCAGTACCGATGGCATCGAGCTGAGATCGGGAAACACCTTTGTCCCTGATGGTAAAGCCAGCTGGGGATCCAACGATCTCTTTGTTTCTTATGGAGTGAATGTGCCGGAAGCCAATATGCAATTTGGCGGCAGTGTAAAGTACATAAGCCAGGGAGGGTCCGGTTTTGCTGATTCAGATAAAGCTCTGGCTTCCGGCATCAGTTTTGATTTTGGCTCGATCTACAGTCCCAACGAAATATTCTCACTTGCGGCGGTTGCTCAAAACCCATTGGGAGCCAGACTATCCAATGGCAATAACCTTGATCAATCCATCGAGTCCCTGTATAAGCTGGGTGCGGTGATGAGGACAAGGCCATTTGATACAAGAAAAATGAATGTAGCACTGGATGCGGACTTTGGCTCATCCAGGCCCACAACATATCATCTGGGGGTTGAGTATTTCCCAAACCCTGTCTTTGCCATCCGTTTAGGCCTTGATCAGGACCCCTCTGCGCAAGGGGTACAGACTAATCCAACTGCCGGTATCGGATTGAGGGTATCCGGGTTTGAATTCAATTACGCTTACCATCCATATTGTATCTCCAGCAACGATACTCACTATTTTTCTTTTGGATATGTGGGTAAGGATGAGGAAAATATCGAAACTTTTACTGTCTATTATCCGGAAGACAGGTCGATTATTTATGATGACAACATAAAAGTTGCGGGCAGGTTAAGGGCGGGATTCAATGGCAATGTGACCGTTAACGGAATGGAAGTCCCTTTTGAAGTTAAGACCGGGGAATTTTCGTGTTCGGTCCCGGTTTCTAACATTGGCAAGAAAATGATCGAGGTGGAAACGACAAAAAGTTCGGGATAAAAGGAGAAAAAATCAATAAAGGTCTTAAGACTGGTAAAATTTAAAGATGTCGAGGATGGGTATTGGGCCAGGATGCCGATCGAATATTCGGTGACGGTTGGATTGATCGAAGGCTACCCTGATAAGTCTTTCAGGCCCGACAAGGCGCTGTCCCGCGCGGAATTAGCGACCATTTTGATTAAGACCAAAGGGGTCCCTGACCTTGGAATGCCTTCAAGTGTTTTTAAGGACGTAAAATCTTTCCATTGGGCCGCCAGGTATATAGAGGTCGCGAAGAGATTGAACCTTATCAAAGGATACCCGGACGGAAAATTCATGCCGAACAAGCAGGTCACGAAAGCTGAAGCAATAGCTATCTTGGCCAGATATGATAAATTGATAGCTTCTGATGTTATTTCAGGACCTTATACTGATGTTGATCTAAAGCACTGGGCTGTTGGCTATATTCAGGCGGCCAAGAAAGCGGGGATGTTAAATTTTATTAAAGGATCTCGCTTGAGGCCGGACGAATTCATCACCAGGGCTGAAATTGTGGAGATGTTCAGCCATACTTCGTTGGCGGGGAAGATGATCAAGGACTTGCTTTCCTGGGAAGACGGTTATAAATTGGAATTGACCGATGTCCGCACCAAGAGCTAGTCGGTCCCGATGAAAGCTTTATTCGGGTTCGACCACTAGTTTAGTCGGCAGGGTACCGGGCGCGTTTATCCTGACCCAGACATCTATCATCCCCGGTGCGTTTTTGCTGTCCTCGGTCTTGTAAATAGCCGGGGCGAGCAGGCCCGAAAGATCCGGAAGCAGCATCCCCAGGGCCTGTTGAATGCTGTTCATTTGTTCATCGGTTGCCTCTGATTCGGCGTGCAACAGATAATTGCCTTTGGGCAGTCTGAAGACTATCCCTCTTAGCTCTATCAGGGACATCAGGGGGTCGCCCTGCCTGTTGTTGATCAAAGCCTTGCCTATAGCTTTGCCGTCATCTGTTTCTTCGTAACTTTGTTCAACCGACAGGCGGAAAGGCTCCATAATATCGGTTTTAAACTTGTTGCCTTTGATAGTTATCAATGCATAATTATTCTGGCCTCCGACCGTTACGAACGATGTGCCTTTATAATCTCTCGTATATGAGGGAAGGTCGTGCCCGGAAAACACGGAAGCAACCTTGTTTTCGACCAGTAATTCTATCAATTCCCTGTTTTTTTCATCTGTTCTTTCTCCCAGCGGGGCCATGAGCGGCCTGTGTAAAAAGACAAAGGTCGCCCGATCGTCTTTTTGATGTTGTAGTTCCTTTTTCAGCCATTCCACCTGGTCGTTCCCGGTGGTTTCCGAGTTTAATATAATGAAACAGATGTTTTTGTATTTGAAAGAAGAGTATGTTCTTTCCGTTTCTTGGTCCGGACAGCCTGGGACAAGGTGCAAAGAGGTCTCTATCGCTCCATGGTCTTCCAGTGTCCGGCCGGTTTGAAATACAAGATCGGGTTTGATAAGGTTGACCTCTCGTATGATGCTTTTATTGGTATTGCTGATCACGATGAAACTAAAATCATCATCGCCCGCAAAAGAAGGAGAGCAAGTAAAGATCAGGATAATTCCTAATAATAGGATCTTTTTCATAAATATAATAATAACATATCCACCTTGATGAAAGGGAGTGATTATGATATAATTTCAATATCATGTATGCAATAATCGCAACTGGAAACAAACAGTATAAAGTAGAAAAAGACAGTATCATTGATATAGAATTGATCGAAGGCAAGGAAGGGGACAGGGTTTCTTTTGACAACGTCCTGCTTGTTGCCAACGGGGACAAAGTTGAGGTAGGGACCCCAACTGTCAATGGGGCCAAAGTTTCCGGCACCATTGTTAAGTTTGACCGGGGCCCTAAAAAGGTGGTCTACAAATACAAAAGAAAGGTCAACTATGACCGTGAGACCAGCCACCGTCAGCATTATGCCCAGGTCAAAATAGAGGAGGTCAGCCATGGCTCATAAGAAAGCGGGCGGATCATCGCAAAACGGCAGGGATAGCTGGGGGCAAAGGCTGGGAGTAAAAGCTTTTGGCGGTCAGACTGTTAAAGCGGGATCAATCATTATTCGCCAGAGGGGCACAAAGTTCTATCCCGGCAGCAATGTTGGCATGGGCAAAGACTATACTCTTTTCGCCATGATCTCTGGGGTCGTTAACTTCGGTTCCGGCAAGCGGGTCTCTGTTACGCCCGAGGCATAACAGATGGCAAAATCATCTGCCGCAAAAACAGTCATCATCAAGATCGGCTCTTCCACTCTTATCCATCCCAATGGCGGGCTGGACATCAAAAACTTCAAACGCATCATCGGGCAAGCGGCTCAGCTAATTGAACACAAGCACAAAGTTATAATAGTCACCTCCGGTTCTATTGGGATGGGTACGGAAAAATTGGGGCTAAAGAGCAAACCAAAGACCATCCCCGAAAAACAAGCTGCCGCGGCAGTGGGGCAAAGCATTCTGATGCGCCAGTATGAAAAATACTTTGAAAAACACAGCATCACAGTAGCCCAGATACTGCTAACCCGTGATGCTATAGCAGACCGCGAACGATATCTAAATGCCCGCAATACCATAAACACACTTCTTGCCGAAGGGGTAGTTCCTGTGGTCAACGAGAACGACACTGTTGCGACGGAAGAGATAAAAGTTGGGGATAACGACAATCTTTCTGCCCTGGTAGCTTCCCTTGTCGGGGCCGATATCCTGCTGATGCTCAGCGACATCGATGGCTTCTACATGACCACCGATGAGGGCGTGCAGTATAAAGCTGACGAGATCACCGAGATAGACGATAGCGTAAAAAGAGCTGCGGGCAGATCTGGCACACAGCTTGGGACCGGCGGGATGGTCACCAAACTCCAGGCGGCCAAAGTGTGTTTTGATGCCGGCATAAAAATGGCCATTATACATGGCCGTGAAGTAAATATTGTTGAGGCAGTTTCTGAACAAAAGCAAGGCACCTGGTTCGTGTCCA
>JAHJBW010000170.1 GCA_018813405.1 Candidatus Margulisiibacteriota bacterium
ATATCAAATGTGCTGGTGCCGAAAGCGTCAGTTATGAGCTTGCATTGCGGCAGGTCGTAGCGCGTGAAAGGGTTCTGGCCGCGGTTGTAGAAGTATGACATTACCTGTCCCAGACAATTGAAGGCGTAAAGCTCGCCGGGAGCCGTGCTTGTTATGATCGAGGTTTCGAAAGGATATTTGGTGGATTCGAATGCTCTTGAATAGTTAACCGCCCATTTCGCAAGGTTAAAATCAGGGTAGGGTTTGCCTGTGCCGCTGTAATAGGTTTTGTTCCTTATATATGATTTGGCCTCGTAATATCCCTTTTCGACCGAAGACCAGACAAACCCTCTTTCGTCCAGGCTGGTCAGGGGTGGCAATGCCGCCGGATACACGTATCCCGCGCCGCCCCGCAAACTCTTCAAAAACTCGGTATAGGTTGAAAGCGATCCCATTCCTTCCGCCACGGTCGCAGGCTCATCATCTATCTGATAATAGCCGGATTTCTTGACCACAGTGATAGGATCGAAGGCCATTTCCTGGAAAGCTGTCGCCAGCCATTGATTGACGTTCTCGCCCGTCATAATGGCGTCAATTTCATCTGCTGTTGCTCCCGCCGCGGAAAGGTCAGCGGGAAGGTCGCTCAGTTTCAGGAATACACAGTAACCTATGGCCATGGCCAGGGCGGAATTTTTTATCCCTTTTGTCGTGTCTGATGAAAGCGCAAGCACGCTCAAAGGCACTAGTGTTTTTCCAGATTGCGAGATCGCGACAGAGACTTCCCCGGTGCTAAGAACGAAAGTGTTGTAATTGGGAACTGATTCTATGTATTCATTCTGCGTCATCTGATTGCCGCATCCGGTGAAAAAGAAAGGAATTGATATGGAAAACGAGAGCAATGATAGCGCCAGTATGCCGGACAGGAATATTTTTTTCATAAAATTAACAGTCCTTTCTATATGGTCCAATGATCGTATTATTGTAGATTTTAGCAAGATTCCCTGCATTGTCAAGGAAATATGGAGAACCCGCGAGTGGTAGACAATATATTATTTCCTGTACAAGCCTATGAGCGTGGTCTTGTCCAAAACATGGCCCTGCATTGCCGCTTCGAGGCCATTTTTATCGAGACCCTTTTGGTTTATGGCAATGTCAAGACCATAAAGGACAAAAGTATACTGATGTGAGTCCGGGGGAGGCGGGCAGGGGCCTATATAGGAGGTCTTTCCCTCACTGTTCAGGCCAACTATCGCGCCCGAGGGAACAGACCCTTCCCTTATCCGGCCGACCGAAGGAGGAATGTTATATACCACCCAGTGCACAAAAATGCCCGATGGAGCTTCAGGATCGAACATCAAAAGCGCCAGGCTTTTTGTCCCGGCAGGTATATTGTTGATGACCAGTTCAGGGTTGACATTTTCTCCATCACAGCTAAACTTTTTTGGGATATATCTGCCATTGAAAAATGCGGGACTTTCCAGCGTGAAAGCGTTCGTACTGCCGTGCAGGGCGGCGGGCAAGTTGAGGGCTCCAATTATGACGGCGAAAAAGACCAGTCCGAAAACAATAAACATGTACTTTTTCATTTAATATGCACCTCGATCAAATTTTACGATGCCCATATTTTATCACCGAACCAATGAACTGTCACAGGGATTTTTTCATGCCGTCGAGTTTGGGCGGGGGAGGATCACTTTGACGGTGCGATTTTTCTGATGATCAATACTTCTCCGGCTATGACCGCTATAGCGGAACCTGTCATAATGGGAAGCGCTGACCGGAAGAAGTCCTCGCCCGGCTGCAGGGCCAGTATTACCACCGTGGCCAGTATGAACGAGCCGGCCAGAATGGCAAGCAGATAGGCTACCCAGTCGGGGCCGGGCACACGGTATGGCCGCACGATATCCCTGTCCCTTTTTCTAAGGCAGATAAATGCAGGGAAATGTATCAGGTAAGAGAAGAGGCCGACCACCATGCAGAACGAGGTGACATTCCAGAAAAGCTCGCCCGCGTCGTTGGCCAGGAACCCATAGATCACTATTATCACGGTCGAGACCATTCCCGACAGGACCGAGGCCCCCAGCGGCGCGCCATTCTTTGTCAAAAGGGCGAATATTTTGGGGAAGTCGCCGTCGTTTGCCGCCGCGGCAACCGTGCGGTTCTCTCCCAGTGTCCAGGCGACCACTTCGGTAAAAAGGGTGCTCAGGATGAACATGCCTATGACAATGGTTATGAGCTTTAGTTCTGTCCGGGCATTAAAAGCTATGATGAACATCTGGATTATGCCGCTTGAGACCTTTATCTGGTCAATGGGTATAACGGTCCACATGGCAAGCGTGCACAAAAGATATAGGGAGCCTATGGCCAGGGCAGAAAGAATGACCGCCCTGGGGACATCGACCTTCGGGTTCTTCATTTCACCGGCCGCGCTGGAGATAAGTTCGGACCCGACAACATTATAAATGATAATGGGAATGTAAATGATGGCCGCGTTGAAATTTGGGAGTATGCCGGACAGGCTGATAGGGTTGGCCATGCCCCCGTTCTTTATAAAAAAAGTGATCGCGGCGGTGATCATGCCGCCGACCACGACGAATTTTGTTATCGAACCAATATTGGTAACCCATTTGGACGACTTAAGCGGGCAAATATTTACGCCAACAGTTACCCATATCATTACTATTCCAAAGGCCACCTGGGCCCAGAGCGGCATGTCGGGAAAGAACATGTGGCCAAATATCTCCGCAAACGCAATATACATGGCGGGGATCCAGATGGGCAGGGATATCCAGTAATACCAGGTGGTGCGGGCGGCCCATTTGCTTCCGAAAGCCCTTTTGACCCAGGTATAGATACCGCCCTGAGCGGGATAGGTCGATCCCTGTTCGGCAGCTATAAGGCCGGCAGGCAAAAAATAACCCGCAATTATTATCAGCCACCAGGAGACGGCCGACGGTCCGATGGCGGCGGTAATGGCTATGGCCTCTACACCGAAGATGGCGCAGAACGAGAACAACAACATATCCCAGAAGCCTAAAACCTTTTTTCTTTCCATATGGCGGATTATATCATATAATAAACTAACAATTTATGCCAGGAATAGTTTTAACCATAATAGCCTTTCTGGCCTACGCGGTAATGTCGGGCTTTGTAAAAGCCTGTTCGCTGGCCGGCCTGTCCGCGCAGGAAATAATGTTTATCCAAAACCTTTTAGCTCTGGTGATACTTTTACCATGGATCCTGGCGCAAACAAAAATAAACCTGGCGCCCAAGAACAAGTTTTTGATCATAATACGCTCGGTAGTAGGGCTTTTTACTTTTTATTTCTTCTTTCTGGCGGTAAAAATGGTGCCGTTGGTCAATGCGGTCCTGCTTCAAAATACAGTTCCGCTGTTTATTCCGTTTTTGGCCTTGGTCTTTTTCAGGAAGAGGATAACCCTGCGGGTGCTGCTTTCGGTAATTGTTGGCTTTGTCGGCGTTGCCATGGTGCTTAATCCAGGGCACGGGTTCTTAAGGCCCGGTGATCTGATAGCTCTATTGGCCGGTTTTCTTTCCGCCGTAACAACGATCGTTATTGGACGATTGGAAGAAAAAGGTGAAGACGTTTCGATAGTCGTATTCTACTTCTTGTTGATAACAGTCATTGTCACAGGAATATGGGCCCTGCCTTCCTGGCAGATGCCTGTCGGAACGATCTGGCTGTACCTGGCGCTGGCCGGAGTTCTCTACGCGGTCTTTCAGGTCCTGTTCGTGCTGGCTCTCAAGTTTGCCTCTGCCACAAAAATATCTCCTTTCATTTATTTTGTGGTGATCTTTTCCGGCCTGATCGACTGGCTGGTCTGGAAACAAACACCGGGTCTTTTGACTGTAGCCGGGTCGGTGGTAGTGATCGCCGCGGCGATATTTTCTACTTTTGGGAGTGACAAATGAGCAGATATGAAATATTCGCCCTTAAATATGCCGGCCCAGTAAAAAAGTGCGGCGCACATCTTATGTGGCAAAAGGACTGGGACAAGGCTGGGGCCGGCAATTTCTATTTTTGGTGCGTAAAGAACCATGAAAGGACCATCATTGTGGATACGGGCGTTGCCCCCGCGCTGGCCGCCAAAAGGGGACTGCCAAATTTTATCGATCCTGCCAATCTTATAACCCGCCTGGGGTTAAAAGCTAATAGTATTGAGCATGTAATAATTACACATTTGCACTGGGACCATGCCGGCGGGGCAAAACTTTTTCCCCGCGCGGTATTCTATGTTAATGAAAAAGAGTATTTGTTTTGGGCCAGGGATAAAGCGGCCCTGACTCCCCCTTTTGAGTTTTTGTCAGACAAAAGTTCGATCAACTATCTGAAAGGTCATAAAAAACGCGGCAGGCTGGTGCTGGTAAAAAAAGACCAGCAACTCTTTCCGGGCATAAGCGTGATGGCGGCGCCCGGCCACAGCCCGGGGTTGATGGCGGTGGTGGTCAATACGCAAAAGGGCAGGGCGGTCATAGGATCGGACGCGGCCTATGTGTTCAAGAACTACGAACAGAACTGGCCCAGCGATATTATGTATAATATGGCTGATTCCATAAGGTCGCTCGCCAGGCTTCAGCACCAGGCTTCATCGCCTGTCTTGCTTTTCCCAGGGCATGACATCAAAATGGCAGAAGATTTCCCAGAGGTCGCCAACAACATAACAAGGCTGGCTTAAATGGAGACGGTCGTTAAAATAGACAGCGGATTAATAAGAGGAGAGAAAAGGGACGGCCTTTTTGTTTTTAAGGGCATTCCTTATGCCTCGCCGCCTGTTGGCCAATTACGCTGGCAGCCGCCTCGACCGCCAGTACCCTGGGAGGGGACGAAAGAATGCATGAACTTTGGGCCGGGATGCCCCCAGCTTGAATCACCCACCGGCCACGGCATTCCCTGGGACCGAACCGATGAGGATTGTCTTTCCTTGAATATCTGGACACCTGCCGCATCTTCTTCGGACAGACTTCCCGTCATGGTATGGATACACGGAGGCGCTTTTGTAAGCGGGGGGAGTTCTTTCTATCTGTATGACGGTGCCAACCTTAGCAAAAAGGGCGTAGTAGTAGTTACCATCAATTACCGGCTGGGGCCTTTCGGTTTTCTTTTCGGCAATTTTGGGCTTATGGACCAGATCGCGGCCTTAAAGTGGGTCAAAAAAAATATCTCTGCTTTGGGCGGGGATGCGGACCGGACAACCATTTTTGGCGAGTCCGCTGGAGCTTATTGCATTTTACGCCTTATGACCAGCCCTCTTACGGAAGGTCTTTTCCAGCGCGCCATTATTGAGAGCGGGGGACATTTTGGCGACCGCTTCTGGTACCCATCTCCAACCACGGCTAACCGAAGCGAGCAGAAGGCCGTCAAAAAGATAGCTGATGCTCTTGGCTGTGGACAGAGCGGAGAGGTTATAGAGTGCTTGAGGCAGAGGTCGGCCAAAGAGATACTGGAAGCGGCCAACCCGGGGATAGCTTTCCATGCTGGCAAGACACCCTTTGGTCCAACGGGGCCTGTGGGCGCGTTGCGCGATATACCTCTTATTATCGGAAGCAATGCTGACGAGGGGAATATGTTCCTGCAAAAGATGTCCCCGGTATTGAGGCCGTTGCTGAACCGGGTATTTACTTATACCAATTTTTCCAGGCCCGCGGCACAGATCGTCAGGGACCGGGAAAAGAAAGGGATCTCGACTTATCTTTACATGTTTTGCCGCATACCTCCCACCAGGCCTGGCAAAAAGCTGGGGTCGCATCACGGTGCGGAGATCAATTATGTTTTTGGCAATCTTGATCCTGCCGAAGGATTTGGAGATGGGGATATTGCCCTTTCGGGATCGATCATGAATTACTGGACCAATTTTGCCGCAACGGCAAATCCGAACAGGGAAGGTCTTCCCGTCTGGCCTGAAAAACTCCAATTTGTTTTTCGATGATGCGCCGAGCCGGGCTTGTTTTTTGAATTTATATTTTACGGTATCGGTTGATCTTTGGACACTCTCCACTTAAAGTGTCAATCAGTATTCCTGAAAAAAACCGGCCAACTGGATGTTTACCCACCTGTCGCGTTTTTTATGGGTCTTTAGCTTAAAGGTGAATGTCCCCGGCTCGCAAACTATCTGGTAGAGGGTCCCGCCGACGGTAGGCCCGCCATTGTCGAAATCCGTATCCATGATCCTGCACATTCCAGCGACGTCAATTGCGCCCTTATTTTGCTTGGCCAATTTAAGCAGATTTTCAAGCCTGGGAATACTGCCCCCGGGCACGGTCGAGCCTGTGGGGTCGCCTTCAGAATAGGGGAGCAGGTCCCAACCGGATGGAATGACAAAATAGTGATTTGTTTGCGCCATCAGGCCTTCTGCCTATTGGACATATGGGGCATGAGGGATCCGCTCAGGAATGTTCCACTGGTAACAGCGGGCCTCGTTCTTGTCCGCTATGCCTATGTTATGCGGGTAGATGGGCAGGTTGCTCTTCATCCACAGGTCTGCCTCGTCCAGGTTCTTTGCTGTGATAAGCAGGGTTAAAAGCAAAGCATCATCCTGGACCCAGTTTTTGATATTGAAATGATCGTCTGTCTTATAAATGCCCGCTGCCAGTTTGTCATGGCCGGAACAGTCATTTTCCTCAATAAAGATGCCCGATCGATTGATCCCGCTTGAAGCATAGATGCATCCGGCCCAGGCGCATATGGCCGCGGGGACAGAGCCGTCATCCGGGTGGAATACTGTTACGACAATATCGTCGTTGAGCACCAGGAACTCTGTGTTATAGTCATAGTTCCTTCCGTAAACAACCTGGCCGTCTTTTGAATACTTATCCCAAACTCCCAGCCCCGAACAGCGGCTATTGTATATGCCGGTGCCGAACATCAATATGATCTCCAGGGCGTTGGCCGTTTTAAGCTGTTCTAAGGTCAGGCCAGAGGTTTCGGACATGCCATGAAAAAACTCTTTAATTTTCTCGGGATAAGACTGGTAAAAGGCCTCGATGATCTCGGAGTTCTGTTTGCCGCAAGCTTTGTTATAAAGGTCTTTATAGGGAGCGACCAGGTCATAGACTTCTTTGATGTTGTCAGAAAGCAAGTGACCGTACTGCCTGCCCATGTCTTTCCAACTGCCCTTCAGCGCCACGACCGGAACATAATCGAAAATATATTTGGTCCCGCCCTCGAATTGTTGTACGGGATCAGTTTTTCCCCAGGCAGGGAAAGAAGCAAGTCCTATCAAAAGCAGCGTTGCTATGATCTTAGTTTTCATGCGGGAGTATCCAGGGGGAGGGTAAAGTAGAATACAGAGCCTTTCCCCGGCTCGGATTCCGCCCATATCCTGCCGTGATGAGCAGTGATTATCTCTTTTGATATGGCCAGCCCCAGGCCGGTGCCGCCCATTTTTTTGCCAATATTCCCTTCCAATTGTCCAAAGGCCTGGAAAAGCCGTCCCATATCTTCGGTCTTAATGCCCATTCCGGTATCCCGTACGGAAACCTGTGCCATGCCGTTGTCCAGGCTGGTGGTGACAGTAATAATGCCGGTTTGAGTGAATTTGATGGCGTTGCTCAATAGATTTGTGATAACCTGGACGATCTTGTCTTTATCAAACTTGGCCCTGGGAATATCAGGGCCTGCCATAAATACCAGCTCCAGCTCTTTTTCTCTGGCCAGAATGCCCATCACCGAACAGACCTCTTGAGTTGTCGCGTTAAGGTCGTTCTCGACAATATCAAAGTTCAATTTTTTCGCTTCTATCTGCTGAAGCTTTAGGACATTGGAGATTAGCCGTTCAAGGCGCTCTGCAGTGGTTTTTGCCGTATTCAAAGCATTCTTTGTTTCCTCGGTAATTTCCCCCGTCTTTCCATTCAAGATGCGATCTATGCCCTGTGTGATAGTTATGACCGGAGATCTTAGCTCGTGTGAGACCATCAGGGTGAACTTGGCCTTGGCCTCGGCCGAAGCTTTTTTCTGCATTGCCAGCTTTTGCTCGGTGGTATCATGGAAAAAACCCGCCATGTATGTTTTGTTGTCAAAAGTAACAGTGGTGGCATTAACATCGGCATAAAAGACCGAACCGTCCTTTTTTTTGACCGGCATGTCCCGGGACAGAGAAAATTCGCCCTGTGCTTGTCTTTTGAACTGGTCCAGCACATAGGGCAGGTCATTTTTTGGGTGAATATCCATAATCCCTTTATTAAGAAGTTCTTCGGGGGTATAATCCAGCATTTTGCAGATAGCTTTGTTGACCAGTTTAAACTTTTTACTTTCCGGATCGGCCACGATGATGCCTTCACCCGCATTTTCAAACAGGTTCTTGAAA
>JAHJBW010000016.1 GCA_018813405.1 Candidatus Margulisiibacteriota bacterium
ACCAGCGTCGCCTTTGATATCCCTTCAAGCCTCGCCAATCCAGCCAGGTCTTTTTCTGAAACCTCCGCATCCACATTGAGCACCATGACCGCCTTTTCGCCGATCTTGATGCGGCCAACATCCATAGAGGCAATATTGATCTTCTTCTCGCCCAAGTAGGAGCCGACCTTGCCGATCATCCCGGGCTTGTCGATGTTGGAAAGGATAAGCATGTAGCCTTCAGGCACCGCATCGATCATATAGCCGTCAATTGAGACCAGCCTGTCGCCTGCTTCGCCAAAAACCGTTCCGCCAACCGTGGTAGATTCTTTTTCCGTTTTGACCTTGACCTCGATCAAACTGGTAAAGCTCTTAGCGCTTTTGGACTTGGCTTCAACCACCTCGATGCCCCTGTCTTTTGCCACCAGCGGAGCATTCACAAAGTTAACTTTGACATCCAACACAGGGGTCAGCAAACCTTTTAGCACCGCCGTAGTAAGAGGAGAAACATTGAGGTCCGCAACCGCGCCGGAATACTCCACTTCAACCTTTGACACGGCGCCTTTGACCAATTGCGCCGCCAGGGAACCAAGCTTGTCCGCAATGCCCATGAACGGCTTGGCAGGCCCAAGCAGTTCGGGCCTGAGTGAAGGGATGTTGACCGCGGAACGGGCTACCCCGCCCTTGAGTACCTCGATGATCTGCTCTACCACATCAACCGTAACGTTGATAGTAGCCTCGGCCGTAGACGCTCCCAAATGCGGGGTGACAATTATATTATCAAGCTCAAAAAGAGGAGAGCTTTCGGTGGGCTCTTTTTCAAAGACATCAAGCGCCGCGGCTTTGACCTGCCCGCTCTTCAAGGCTTCGGCCAGGTCTGCTTCGTTAACAATGCCTCCGCGCGCCACATTGACGATCCTCACGCCCTTCTTCATCTTCGCCATCGAATCCTTGTTGACCAGGTTGAGGGTGTCTTTGGTCTTTGGGATGTGGAAAGTAAGGAAATCAGCTTCGGCAAAGACCTGCGAGACCTCTTTTCTAAGTTCTATGCCCAGCTTTTTGGCATATTCTTCGGTCACAAAAGGATCATAACCTATGACCTTCATGCCCATGCCCAGGGCATAAGAGGCCACCCTGCGGCCAATCTTGCCCAACCCAACAACTCCCAGCGTCTTATTGAGGACTTCTACGCCGCTGTATGACTTTTTGTCCCATTTGCCCGCTTTTAGCTTGGCGCAGGCCTGCGGTATATTGCGGGCCATGGAAAGCAGCATGGCAAAAGAATGCTCTGCCGCCGCAACAGTGTTGCCTTCGGGCGAGTTAACAACGATAACGCCGTTTTTGGTGGCGGTAGGCAGGTCCACATTGTCCACCCCTACCCCGGCTCGGCCGATGATCTTGAGGTTTTTGCCGGCTTCGATGATCCTGGGGGTCACTTTGGTGGCCGAGCGGATCACAAGCGCGTCATATTCGGGGATGATCTTTACAAGTTCATCCTCTGGCAGGCCGGTTTTCATGTCTGCTTCTATTCCCGCATCCTTGAGCATTTTCAAGCCAATCTCGGAAATTTTGTCGGAAGCTAGTACTTTCATATTAGATCTTCTCCAGCGCCGCTTTGACTCCCTTGCCGATCTCGACTTTGGCGCCTAGCCGGTTGAAGAGAAGTTCAAGCGCCGCGATAGTGGCAATGAGTTCCATCTGATCAACATACCCCAGGTGGCCAATACGGAATATCTTTCCTTTAAGCTCGGATTGACCCGGCGCAAGCTCCACGCCGAACTGGCTGCGTATCTCTGAACGGACCTTCTCCGCATCAACTCCATCTGGCGGGAATATTGCAGTAACCGCAGGAGACGCGCAAGCATCATCCGCTAAAAGCTTACAGCCAATGGCCTTAAGCCCGGTGCGTACTATCACTTTGTTCTTCTCGTGGCGGGCAAAGATGTTCTCCATCCCCTCTTCTTTTATCATCTTGATGGCCTCGTGCATTCCAAAGATAATGGACTCGGGCGGAGTGGTGAATACCTGGCCTTTGTCAGCGAACTTTTTCTGCTGTTTGGCATCCCAATAGAATTTGGGCATTTTGGAGGATTCATAGGCCTTCCAGGCGCGAGGTGACATAGTAATAGCCGCTACTCCAGGGGGCACCATAAACGCCTTTTGCGAGCCCGAACATACAACGTCCAGGTCCCAGGCATCGGTCTTTAAGTCTTTGGCAAGCAGGCCGGATACAGCGTCCACAAGGATAAGCGCGTCAGGCAATACCTTGCGCGCAACTTTAGCCAGGGCTTCGACATCGTTGATAACGCCGGTCGAGGTTTCGTTTTGCTGCATGGAAACTGCTTTTGCGTCTTTGTGTTTGGCAAGTTCTTCTTCCACTGCCCTGGGATCCGCCGCCTTGCCCCGTTCAACCTTGATGTCTATAACATTCGCGCCATATGCCCTGGCGATCTTGGTCCAGCGTTCGCCAAAGGACCCAATGTTGATCATGACGATCTTGTCGCCGGGAGAAAGGGTATTGACTATGGCCGCTTCCATGGCGCCGGTTCCGGAACATGGATAGACCAGGACATCGTTCTTTGTCTGGTATGCCCATTTGAGACCTTCGATGACCTCTCCTAATATCTTGGAAAATATCGGGCCTCGGTGGCCTATCATTTCGTGGTTCATGGCGGCCAGGATGCGGGTCGGGATCGGGGTCGGGCCGGGGATCATCAGGTACTGTTTGATGGGCTTTTGCTGGTTTGTCATACACTATCTCCTTTCAAGATAGAATTTGTGCGGAACATATATTATAGCAAAAAGAAGAATGCGGGTCAAATTCCGGACTCGCATCGTGTATGCTTGCTCTTACTTCTTATGCTTTCTAACTATCTGATAGCCTTTGAGGATAGATTCAGCGACAAACCTGATCAGGTGAGTTTCCGATCGCTTTTGCGCGAATTCCAGCGCTTCATAATAATCGGATTTCCGGCTGTTCTCGATCACACAGGGAGCATACCCGTTATTTAATAATTGAATTATCATAATGAGCCGCCCTACCCTGCCATTGCCGTCCCCAAAAGGGTGTATCGCCTCAAAAGAAGCATGCATTGCGGCAATATGCTCGATCAAATGCTGGCGCTTCTTTGGCCGGTTGATCTTTCTTGATAAACTATCCATCTCTTCCTGAATGTCCTCCGGACCAGGAAGCAACAGATCAACTCCCCGTATCGCGCGATGGTGCTTTGAATACTTGCCCGCGTCCGGCCTTATGCCTTGCAAAAGCATGAGATGAAGTTCTTTGATAGTATCTTGTGAAATAGGCCCTTCAAACGCCCCCTCAAATATCTGGCCAAGAACAGCGGCATGATTGGTAGCTTCCAGATGTTCCACGTAAGACCTGTCTGTAACCTTACCTTTGTCAAAAATAATGGTCTCGGTCTCTTTTTTAGTTAAGGTGCTGCCTTCGATAGCATTTGAATTGTAGGTAAGCTCCAAAAGCAGATCTTCCCTAAAACCTTTGCTGGTTTTTATAAGCTTGGCCAGGTCTTTATGTCTCTTTTTCTCCCGATCAAGATCGCGAAGCGCCTCTTTTATTTCCTTGGGAGGCACAGGAAGAATGCCAACCTTATCCTTATAAAGAGCATAAATTGTCTTTTGGGTAGAAGGATGCGGAGTAGCCCGCCTATTCATCCAGCGGTTGAGCGCAGGAAAGGTCACCTTGAGCTCATGGGCCAGCCGTGTTTGCGGCCAGCCGGTCACCCTTAATATCGCCTTAAGTTGGTCTATATAGTTTATAAGCATTTCTATGTAAACTATACACTAAACTATATAGAGGTGTCAAGCAGAAAAATGAGTAGGAGTACGAGACGCGGGTGATTGCTAATCCCTCTTCCAATCCACCTCTACAAAGCGGTCGCCGTCCCGGAACTTATAAGAATGGTCGCCTTTGTAGGCATGATGGATGGCCTTGCCAATGCGCATGGCCAGGTTGTCGCAATTTGTCTCCACCTCAACCCCGCCGTTCTTTTTATTGATGTCGACCCTGAGGTTGGAGTCCCTTTCAAAAGCGAGTTTTTCTTCGTGTTTAACAATATTTAGGACGTCCTCTAGATGATCTGAAAGGAAGGCGCCGGAAATACGGACCAAACCTCCCCTGACCCCATCAGGATTCCTGGACTGTTCGTAGCGGACTCCCTTTTCTCTACCAGTTGGTCCTTTTGGCATAATATATCCCTCCCGTAAATATTAACGCTTCGTGTACTGGAAGGCTTTGCGGGCGCGCTTCAAGCCGTATTTCTTGCGCTCTTTCATGCGCGGGTCGCGGCGAAGCATGTCGCTTCTCCTGAGCACCTGTTTCAGCTCTGGATCGAACTCGAGCAATGCCCTGGCAATGCCCATCTTTATGGCATCGGCCTGCGCGCTTACGCCCCCGCCAGACAGAAAGACCTCGATATCAAACTTTCCTTCGGTTCCTGTGACCCTGAAGGGTTCGAGCATGCTTGACAGCAGCGAAACACGCTTGCAAAAATATTCTTCAGGGGTCTTCTGGTTTACGACCACTTTCCCCGATCCCGGAGCCAGAAAAACTTTGGCGCGCGAGGTTTTCCTGCGGCCCAGCCCCGATATTTTGTGTGTTTTCTTCCTGGATGCTTTTTCTTTTTCAGTCATTTTTGATCTCCCTTACAGAGTTTTGAATTCCCAGGCGCCGAAAGTGTGCTTATTGTCAACGAACACGTACATTTTCTTTATCATCTGGTCACCCAGCCTGCCCTTGGGAAGCATTCCCCGCACAGCCCTGCGCATGACCTTTCTGGGGTCCCTTTTCATCATTTCCTCAAAGCTTCTGGACTTGGCGCCGCCTGGATAGTCGGAATGCGTAAAATAAACTTTGTCCTTGGTCTTGGCCCCGGTGACCCGGACAGAACGGGCGTTCAACACGACCACATAATCCCCGGTATCCATGTGCCGCGTGAACATCGCTTTGTTCTTGCCCCTCAACACATTGGAAACCTTGACCGCGACCCTTCCAAGTATTTTGTCGCCGGCATCTAAAAGGTACCATGACCTTTTGATGTCGCCGGCCTTCGCTGAATATGTTTTCTTGTTCTTCATTGCTGTTTTTTCTCCTTAATAGTGGCAAGGGATAAACCCTTGCCCTACATTAAATCAATAAAAGACATCGACCAGGCACAAGCCCTGCGGCGGCAAAGTA
>JAHJBW010000171.1 GCA_018813405.1 Candidatus Margulisiibacteriota bacterium
GGCAGGGGCTTCCTCTTGAGACTTTAATATGCGAAGCATGCGGCCTGGTCTTTTCCGGCAGTTACTTCAGCCAGAAAAGTGCGGCGGAATATTACGGTAAATACTGCAATGTCTCCAAGAATGGCGGCCGGTCAGCGGAAGAAATGTTCAAAAGCAGGACACATCCGGAGGCTTATTGCTGGCTGCGGCATAAATGGATAAAGGAAAAACTGGGCAAGGATCTTTCTAAAATAAATACCGTTGTTGAAATAGGATGTAACGATGGGTGCAATCTCCTGCCGTTTCACGAAGACGGCAAAACGGTCGTTGGGTGTGATTTTGACGAGAACCGCATGGGGCCGGGCAGAAAACTTGGTATGACCCTGCTGGTCGGTGATATAAAAAGTATTCTTGAGACAGGCGTCAAAGCCGACCTTATCATCCTCTCGCATGTCATGGAACACTTGACCGATATCGACTTGTTCCTGCAGCAGCTTAAACAGGTCCTTGCCCCTGGCGGAGTGGTCTATATTGAAGTGCCGGGGTTAAAATACTGGAACCGTCCCTTAAAGGATACGATCACCGACAACTGGATCAAAAGCGGCAATGATCTTCTTGGCTATCTTCAATTGGAGCATAACTATTGTTTTGAATGGGCTACGCTGGAGTTGTTCCTGAGGCGCAATGGTTATTTGCCTGTCGCGCACGATGAGTTTGTCCGTTCCTTGTCAAAGCTTGATAATAGGGCTAAAATTGATATAATACTGCCCCGATCACAGGGGGAAGAGGTCTTTAAATACTTGGCCGCAGTCGAAAATGACCGACTGCGAAACACCCCCATCTATAAACTAATCGGACGAAAGGTGAAAAAATGGATAAAAAGATTTCGATAATAATCCGGTCTTACAATGAGGAAAAATGGATAAATGCTTGTTTGGACGCGGTTTTTAAACAGGATTATAAGAACTTCGAGGTGATCCTGGTCGACAACGAAAGCAAAGACCAAACTATACTTAAGGCAGAAAAATATCCTATCAAGATACTTAACATCAAGGACTTTCTTCCCGGCAAGGCCATCAACCTTGGTATTGAGGCTTCTACCGGTGAATACATTGTTTGTCTTTCTGCCCACTGTATCCCTGTCAATGAAAAGTGGCTCGCAAACCTTTTGAAAGATTTTGAGGGTGATGATAAAATTGCGGGCGTTTATGGCAGACAGGAGCCTTTATCCTTTACGCCTGACACGGATAAGAGGGACCTTTTGACAGTATTCGGGCTGGACAAAAAAATCCAGCTAAAAGACAGCTTTTTCCATAACGCGAACAGCATGATCCGCCGCGATATTTGGAAAAAGATACCTTTTGACGACAAGATCACCAATATCGAGGACAGATTGTGGGCAAAAGAAGTTTTGCAAGCCGGCTACAAGATAGTCTATGAGCCGGAAGCCAGTGTCTATCACTATCATGGCATTCATCAGAATCAGAACAAGGAAAGATGCACCAATGTAGTGAGGATACTTGAGGGGCTGGAAAAGCAGTCCGGTCAATCTGCCAGGCAGATTGATCTTCGCTCGTTGAATGTTGTGGCTTTGATACCGGTAAAAGGCGAGATAATTTATCTTAACGATCGTCCTTTGCTGGAATATACTATCGCGGCTGCCAGGTCTTCAAAGTATATAAAAGATGTCATTGTGTCCACTGATTCCGAAGAATATGCGAAGCTGGCAAAAGACCTGGGGGCTTCGGTCCCGTTCATAAGAGATGCTTCTCTGTCCGGCGAAATGGTCGACCTTGAGCATGTCTATCAATATTCTATCAACAAGCTTGAAGAAAAAGGGCTGGTGCCAGACCTGGTGGTCACGCTTGAGATAACCTTCCCTTTCCGGTCCAAAGGCCTGATAGATGAGCTTATTGCCCGGCAGGCAGGGGAGGGCTTTGATAGTGTTATTGCCGCGCGCGCGGAATTTGGGTCTTGCTGGATAAGAGATGGAGATCAGATCAAACGCGTTGATCAGGGATTTATCCCGAGACAGTTCAAAGACCCTGTCTACGTTGGGATCAAGGGGTTGGGGTGCGTTACCTATCCGCAGTTCTTGCGACAGGGCAGGCTGCTGGGTGAAAAAGTGGGTGTATTGGAAATTCATAATCCGTATTCGGCGATAGAGGTCAGGGACAAGATCGGTCAAAACTTTGCTGAAGAGATCATGAGGAACTGGGAAAGGATAGCGGTATGAGTGAAGAATTCGTTTTAATTGATGCGCAGAAAATAAGAGGCCCATTTTACGCGGCATTGAAGAAGGCGCAAGTGCGTGACGATGTAGCCAAATGGATGGTCGAAGGATTGATACAGGCTTCTTTACGGGGGATCGATTCACATGGGATCCGTCTCCTGCCGCATTACCTGAAGGGTTTTGAGGGAGGGAGGCTCAACAAAAGCCCCAATTATACATTCAAAAAGACCGGCGCCGCGGTCGGCAAGCTTGACGGCGACCATGCCCCCGGCCACGCGGCTGGGGCCGAAGGCATGCAAAAGGCTATAGAGCTGGCAAGGCAGGCAGGAATTGGGGCAGTGGCCGTTCACAACTCCAGCCATTTCGGCGCCGCGGCTTATTATGCTTTTATGGCCGCCGAGCAGGACATGATCGGCATGAGTTTTACCAATGCTACCGCCCACGTATTGCCCTATGGCGGGGTAAGGCCGTTCTTTGGTAACAACCCTGTCTGCCTGGTGGCTCCCTGTGAGGGAGAAGATCCCATTTGCTTTGACATGGCCACTACCGTGGCCACTTTCAATAAGGTCCAGCAGTAC
>JAHJBW010000172.1 GCA_018813405.1 Candidatus Margulisiibacteriota bacterium
ATGCTGACCAAGGACGGCCCTAAGGTTCTGGAGTACAACTGCCGCTTTGGAGATCCGGAAACACAAGTTGTAATCCCCCGCCTAAAGTCCGATTTATTAGAGATTCTAATTTCGACTATCGAATGTCGAATATCGAATATCGTTTTAGAATGGGATCCCCGTCCTGCCGTCTGCATCGTCTTGGCCGCGGGAGGATATCCTGGCTCATACGAAAAAGGCATTCCAATCGAGGGCTTAGACAAAGCGCGCGAGGAGGATGATGTGATCGTCTTTCATGCCGGCACCGATGTGAAAGATGACAAGATCGTGACATCAGGCGGACGGGTGCTGGGAGTTGTCGGGCTGGGAGATGATATTAAAGGCGCGATAGATCGCGCGTATACCGCGGTTGAGCTTATCCACTTCAAGGATATGCATTATCGGAAAGATATTGGCAAGAGAGCGCTTAAGTGATAGTCGCGTCTCAAAACCAGCACAAGCTCAAAGAGATCGAGCACATCCTCGGGGTCAAAGTCCACGGCGCAAACATCAAAGTAAAAGAAGACGGCAAGACTTTTGAGGAAAATGCGATCAAAAAGGCCAAAGCGGGCCTCAGGAAATTCAAAGAGCTGACTTTGGCCGATGACTCGGGGCTTGAGGTAAAATGCCTTGGCGGAAAGCCAGGTGTCAAATCCGCCCGTTACGCAACGCCTCCTACCCCGGAAAACCTTTGCAACAAACTATTGCGCGCCATGAAAGACGGCAAAGACCGCCGCGCCCAATTTGTCTGCGTCATCGCCCTGGCCTATCCGAATGGCAAGGTCAAAACCTTCAAAGGAGTGGTTAAAGGCAGGATCATTGAGGAGATGCGCGGCTCGCACGGCTTTGGCTACGACCCTGTCTTTGTGCCGGACGGCTACCAGAAAACCTTCGCCGAGATGAAACCCGCCACGAAGAACCACTTGAGCCACAGGGGACAGGCGCTAAAAAAAATAAGCCGCCTTTAACTTATCCTCTTGCATTGGGCGGCAAATATGACTGGTCATACACTCGCAAGGGAGCAGAAAAATACCGCTCAACTTCGGGCAAAAGCTGAGGTATCTCGCCGGGTGAAACCAGCTTAAAGGTTGAAGTAAAATGCCCGTTACCCATCCCTTCCTTATCAAACATCAGGCCGCCGATATTGCCTCGGTCCTGATAAAGGGTCTCCAGGGCGCTCAAAACAAATGCCATATGTTCTCCGGTATAGACCCTTCTCGGCACAGTAAACCTTACCAGATCAAGATCAGGGATTATCCTCTTTCCGTCGGCACCCCTGCCCGCCAGCGAAAGCCCGATCTCTACCGGCCTGATCCCATATCTTCTGTATATCTCCGCGCATATCCTCTGGGCGGGGAAAAAGAGGTGATTGACGTGGTCCAGAAACTTCCTGCCGTCTAAAAATACCCCGTTCGATCCCGGAGGCCACTGTATGGGAAGCCCCAACCTGCGAAATCCATTGCCAAGTTCTGTCACCTGGTTGATCCTGGAACGCAAATATTCAAACTCGCTCCCCTCTATTAGGCCTTGCTTCAGGGCGGCCAGGTCCCTGCCGGACATTCCGCCGTAAGAATAATGGCCCTCTATTAAAATACAATAGGTTTCGAACATTTTGTAGAGATCACGATCGCTTGTTGCAATAAGCCCTCCCATATTGGCAATAGCATCTTTTTTACAGCTCATCAGCACCACATCGGCAAGCCTGGTCATTTCCAGCACTATTTCCTGAATGCTCTTATCCTTATATTCTTCTTCCCTTACTTTGATGAAATACGCGTTCTCAAAAATGCGCGCGGCATCCAGAATCAACAATATCCCGTGCTGTTTGGCCAGCGCGTGCGCCGCTTTCAGGTTCTTCAGGGAAACGGGCTGTCCTCCAACAGTATTGTTGACGACCGTCATTACCATGAATCCTATATTTTCCGGACCGACCTCTTTGACTATTTCAGCCAGCTTGTCCACATCGGCATTGCCTTTGAAAGGAAAATACTTCTCAGTCTCATTGCATTCTGGACAATTCGCCGTCCGAACCTGTGCCCCCTGCCTTGCGGTGTTTCCGTGTGTAGTATCAAAATACGTGTTCCCGATGCATACGATCTGTTTATTCTCGCTCCTGGCTTTTTCCATCAAATGCTGAAGAAGGACCGTAAAAGCGATATTCTCCGCGGCGCGGCCCTGATGGACCGGCAAGACAAATTCTTTGCCGAATACCTGCTGAACAGTTGGAACAAACTGCTCAAAAGTAACGCTATGAGAATATCTTTCATCAGCGCCCATTATCTCTGCCCATTGCCTGTCGCTCTGAGCGCCGGTGCCGCTGTCCGTCAAAAAATCCAAAAAAATGGTCCCTGCCTTTACGCAAAAAACGTTATTGCCGGTGCGCCTCAATTCGGCGGCACGATCGGCTTCGGTAACGGACGAAGTATACTGTACGGTCTTAATTATATAAGGAGGGACCAAATCCTGCGGGCTTAAGGGTATGATGCCAAGATGCTTATCCAAATGCCCTAATATGCCCCTGGCAAGGGATCTTAATCCTCTTGATTCATGTATAGGCAGCGAGCCTCCTTCCCGTATTATTTTGCTCGCCTGCCGCAGTCTTCTCGCCGCTTGTGTATATGGATTAAACTCAACGGATGATGCCCTTGTTTTCCTAACAGCCATGATGATTTCTCCTTTTGCAGATCTATCTATGACACTACTTCGGAAGGACATAATAGAAATTTCACGTGATTTTTTTGGGGGGCAGGAAGCGCATCGGGAAGGATTTGAATCCATTAGTCCCTACCGCGCCCGATAGGACTTGAACCTATGGCCTACAGATTAGAAATCTGTTGCTCTATCCAACTGAGCTACGGGCGCGGTAGAAACTAATTTATCCACTGAGCCTGCCCTGAGCCTGTCGAAGGGCTACGGGCGCATGTTAACTAATAACTGATAACTAATAATAGCACGAGGAGTGAAATTTTCTGCCAACTTGACCGATAAAGATATATGAGAATGTTTCGTCTAAAACTTATGGGCATACTGCTCCTGTCCCTTTCAAGCTTCTTTCTCCTTACCGGCCATGCCGAGATAATGGAGAACGAAAAAGAAGAGGTCTATCTCAACTACCTGAAACATCTGGTGCTGGACTTTGCCGACAAGCACAAGGACCAGGAAGATGTTATTGTTGTAAGCAAGAACGCGCACTTGCTCTATTATGTCCGCAACGGCCAGATAGTGCAGAACGCCCAATATGAAGGATTCACCATAAACTTTCCGGTCCGCACGGCCCTGGCCTCAAAATACTACCGTACACCGGAAGGCGAAATGTACGTTGACCGTAAAAATCCGTACAGCCAGTACACTCTCTTCCTGAGCCTGAGCGTTCCGGGCGCCTACGGCATCCACGGCGGCCCCACCTATCTTAAAAATTACATCGCCAAAAAAGAAAAGGAAGACCCCGACCTTGTCTGGGTGACCAAAAAGGACGATACGCGCGGCTGCGTGGCGGTAGAAAATCGCGTGATCAAATATCTTTTCGCGCAGGTCGACGAAAAAACGCCCGTCCTCATCATGCCCTAAATCCCCACACCAACTCCATATATTAAATGAAAATAGATTTGGAGTTGGTGTGGGGATAAAAAAGCGAGTAGGCTGCCGGTCCTTCAAGCAAAAAATCCGGGCCACATTATCTGCTGCAGTCACATAACATGCGCCCGAACCCCCTGCCCCGTCGACGAAGTATGACCTTCACCTACTCACTGTTCCATGATTATAGCAAAAAAATATTTCGTGTCAACGCACTATCACGCGCGTGCCAACTTTTGAATGGTTGTAAATGAACTTTGCTGTTTCAATGGGAAGGTTGATGCACCCGTGCGAGCCATAGTAGTTGTGGTCTATCCAGAATGTTGACCGCCAGCCGGCATCGTGCAGACCAGCCCCTCCAAAGAAAGGCATCCAGTAATACACCCACAGATGGTAGTCTTCCCCGTATTGCCTGCCGTCAAGGTAGCGGTTGCGCTCTTTGGTGCGTATCTTGTAGTTGCCAGAGGGAATGTTCCAGCCGCGGCGGCCGGTAACGCATCTTGAAATGAACCACACTTCGTCAAATGGCCCGTAGACATATACGTTCTGGTTGCGAGTATCAACTATTACCCTGGATATCTGCTCCTGTACATTGTCCGGCACCAGGCTAAAATTGTCTTCCACTTTTTTCCTGCCCTTTTGGATCTGTTCTATGGTAGGATCGGGCCGCCTCTTAAGGAATATCTCGTCGGCAATATAGAACCCCTCTTTCACCTCTTTGGTCCACAGGTCAATGATATCGCCTTTTTTTAACTTCAGTTCTTTCTGTATGCTGGGGGAATGCATTTTGGTCTTGCTGTCGTATTTGATGGGGACATAGACCTGGGTGTCGCCGTCACGGTAAAGCGCGGCCATGGAGTAGCCCATATCCGCCACTACTTCCAGGTCTTCAAAGAGATCTCCCCTGTATTCCTCTTCGATTATCTCCAGCTCAAAGCTTTGGGCATATACTATGGCAGACAGAGTACAAAGGGTTATTGCCAAACATAATATAACTCTCTTGAACATAGGTGGAAATATTATAGCAGAATTATTGATTCTGTTTAGATATAAGTTAGAACAAGCCCGGCAAACTGAAGAATTTCAGCACCAGAGGCAATATTAACTTCATTATGAACTCAAGAATATAAATCAAAGTTTATCTCTCCCTTCGCGATCCTATAGCAATTCTATCGGATATTTTGCCACTTAACTTGCGCAACAGCTTCGCAGATAATATAATTGCTGGTACCATGAAAAAGCTTTTGGCATGCCTTCTCACCATTGTTTCGGCCATGCTTTTAGCTTCATGCCAGCCGTCAAACGAAGCCAAAAATCCCCGGGTCAAGCTTGCTTCCTTGAAAAAAATGATAGAGCACAAATTCGAGCGCTTCCCGGTACTGGAATATCACCACATCAAGCGGCCGGAAGCCCGCTGGAGCAGAACGCCGGAAAATTTCAGAAATGATCTGCAGTGGTTATACGACCACAATTATTATCCTGTAAACCTAAAGGACGTTTTAACGGGTTTTGAGGGATTGCCAGAAGGCAAAGTCCCGGTAGTGCTGACCTTTGACGATTCCCCCGCCAATCAATACAGATATCTTGAGGACGGCACGCTTGATCCTGAATGCGCGGTGGGGATAATAAAGGCTTTTCATGAAAAGCATTCTGATGACTGGCCCATGCGGGCGACCTTTTTTATTTTGATCCGTACCAACGACAAGAACAAAAATGCCTTTGGCCATCCGGAGCGTCTCAAACAGCTGGTCGATTGGGGCATGGAGATCGGGGGCCACTGCTATTCACACGAAAGGCTTAGCGAGATATCCACCGAAGCGGCGCGTTACACGCTGGCAAGGGCATCAAAAGCGATCGAGGAGCTTTCAGGCCAAAGGCCTGTCAGCATGGCCACTCCCATGGGGTTGTACCCAAAGGACGAGTCGGTTTTCTCGGGAAAATATCAGAGCATAGCGTATGATTATAAACTGGTTTGCGAGGTAGCCGGCGGCTTTCAGCCGGTCCCCTGGTCAAAGAATTTCAATCCCCTTCACATTAACAGGATACAGGCGATAGATTCGGAATGGCAAAGGTTTTTCTACAATAATTCCAAAGCTCCGCACAAATTGAGAAACTAGTTCTTTTCCATCTCTATCCAAAGATCGAACTGAACTAGCACCTCTCCCTTTTCATCCTTACCCAGAGGAAATATTTTGTAGACATCAAGGCCTGCCCAGAGCGGTCCGATAATATTAGCTTTCAATATCCATTCCATTCCCAAATTCTTTGTCCCGCCGCCGTTATCCCTGTCAGAATCCGTCAAAGAATCGGTCCAGGCGTTTTGCTGGATCAGCCAGAGCATATACTCGATCTTAAATATCCATAGCTCCAGTTTAACGCCCCCCAGGACACCAAAATTATCCTTTTCAGCCTCAAAATTCCAGACCGTATCGGCAAATAATGCCACGCGTTTTTTGAAAGTGGAATCAAGCGTGAACTGCATTTTAAGAGATCCCGTAAGCGCCCCAATGCCATAGAAAAGATTGCCATCGCCGTCTTTCAGGTTGGTATCGCCGCCGCTGGGATATTCCAGGGCATTGCCCTCTATGTTTAGAAATTTAAAGACCGAGGGTGATAAGCTTAGTGAAAATCTTTTTGTCTCTATGCCCAGCTGGACCTGCCAGGCCATCATGAAAGGATCGTCTTTGCTGTCGGAATACTCATCAAGAACGTACAGGGCTGAGACCAGACCAAGGGAGAACACGCCAAACTTCATATTGGATCCCAGGACAATGCCTTCGGGTCTAAGATCTGCGTCCCATATGAGATTTGAGGAAAGCTTGATAGGTGAACCTGCAAGTTTGCCGGCTGAAAAAGTCACCCAATCCTCATATCCGCACTCGACATAAGCGTTATCAAGCGCGAAAGGAAACTTTTGGAACGTCTCTTCCGCGCTCAGGTTCTCCGAACGATTGCCGCCCAGAGTGCTTATGCCAAGTCCAGTCTTTAGATGAAACCCGTCCATCTCCAGAGGTCTTATTTCTCCTCCAGCAGACACAGAATATCTAAAGCGGGTCCTGGGCTCCTTTCCCTTGCGCTCTTCATGCTGGAGACGGCTTTTAAGCTTAAGATGGACCCCTGTATTTTTATCTATCCAATCCAGTATCGCAGAACTCATGGTCATACATAATATATTGTATATTTTCTGTATGAAATTGTAGTGAAGCAGGTGTAAATTATTGGTTAAGTCCGCATAAAGGGAGGCAGTTCAATTCTTTCCTTGGAGTTAGGCGCCGTCCTTACAAATGGGGCGATCTCTTTTTCCTGCTGAGGGCTTTCCCTGAAACCGGTAGCGATCACTGTTACCATGGCCTCGCCCTGCAGTTTTTCGTCGATGACGGCTCCAAAGATGATGTTAGCGTCAGGGTCAACCGCATTGTAGATGACTTCGGCGGCATCGTTGACCTCGAACAGGGTTAGGTCCGACCCGCCGGTTACGTTAAAGATGACGCCCTTGGCGCCGGTAATGGTCTCTTCAAGCAGTGGGGAAGAAATGGCCTGCTCCGCCGCTTCCACCGCGCGGTTGTCGCCAGAGCCGGTACCAATGCCCATCATGGCAGAGCCGGCGTCCGACATAATGGTACGCACATCGGAAAAGTCCAGGTTAATAAGTCCCGGCACGGTAATAAGGTCGGATATTCCTTTGACACCCTGGCGCAGTACATCGTCCGCCACCTTAAAGGCATCAATTATGGAAGTCTGTTTTTCAACGACCTGCAAAAGCTTGTCGTTGGGTATGATAATTAAAGCGTCAACTTTTTCTTTTAGAAGCGCGACGCCGGATTCGGCCTGCGCTATCCTGACCGGACCTTCGAAGCGGAATGGCTTGGTCACCACCGCAATGGTAAGAATACCAAGCTCTTTCGCCATTTCGGCAATGACCGGAGCCGCGCCTGTCCCTGTGCCGCCCCCCATGCCCGCCGTCAAAAATATCATATCTGCGCCGCGCATGGCGTTTTGTATCTCTTCTTTCGATTCTTCGGCGCCCTTTTGCCCAACCTCGGGATTGGCGCCCGCGCCCAGGCCGCGCGTAAGCTTTGAGCCTATCTGCAGTTTGTTATCGGAGAGCGAAACGGAAAGCGCTTGCTGGTCGGTGTTAACAGCCCAGAATTCCACGCCTTTTACGCCCGAGCCTATCATACGGTTAACCGCGTTCGCGCCGCCGCCGCCAATTCCCATAACCTTTATAACAGCAAATTTATTATTTTGGTCAGCCATAAGTGTTGTAAAGTATAACACATAGGCATCGAGGTATCAAGCTTGCGGCGAGCCCTGTCGAGCCGGCATCCAGGGATCAAGGTATGGTATACTTAAAATCATGAAAAAAGTTGTAGCTATTATAGGATATCCTCTAGGCCATTCGGTGTCGCCCGTCATGCACAATGCCGCCTTCAAACAACTGGGATTGGACTATGAATATGTGCCCATGGAGGTGGAGCCAAAAGACCTGAAAGAGGCGATAGGCGGCCTAAAAGCTTTGCACATCGCGGGATTTAACGTCACCATCCCTTACAAACAGGCTGTCATACCTCTCATCGACAAATGCACGGAGCTGGCCGAGACCATCGGCGCGGTAAACACAGTGCAAAATCAGGACGGGACCCTGATCGGCTACAACACCGACGCCGAGGGGTTCATTGATTCGCTAAAACTTGAAGCGCGCTTTCTGCCAAAAGGCAAGAATGTCGTGATCATAGGGTCTGGAGGAGCATCGCGAGCGGTATGCACAATGCTGGCAAGGGAAGGCGTAAAATCTTTAACGATCACCGATGTCCTGCCTCAAAAGGCTCTCGATCTTTCCGAATACCTCAAAGATAATTTTAGTGTCTCATCAAGGGCGCTGGACAACAGCGATCCCATATTGCAGAGGGAGATAAACCACGCCAATCTTGTCGTTAACACCTCCCCCATCGGCATGGAACCAAAGACTGATGCCTGCCCCATTTCCGACGATATCGAACTGCACCCCGGCCTTACCGTATACGACCTGGTCTACAACCCAAAGGAAACCAAGCTTTTGAAAAAAGCCAAACAGGTCGGCGCAAATGCGGTTTCGGGACTTGGTATGCTGGTCAGGCAAGGGGCTTTGGCCTTTGAATTATGGACGGGACAGCAGGCGCCGCTTGAAACAATGAGAGAAGCCGCGGAAGCCGCGCTCAAACAATAGATCTGGTATGAACCATGCGCTTGCGCTCAGGTTGATACCCTGCCGAGATTCGCTACAGGTAGTGTCAGAAAACGCTACACTTCGACTCCCCTTCGATTCGTCCGCCTGAGGCGGACTCTCTCGGGATTCGCTCAGTGCAAGCACATTTGAGATGGCATGAAAATTGCTACACACCCTCGCATGAAAAACATTTTGATCTTGATAATGACAGCGCTAATCTTAAGTTCGTGTTCCCCGGCACCTGAGCCTAAGCCTGTGCCTGCGCCTGTATCCGAGCCCAGGCCAGCGCCTCCCGCAAGAAAGCAGGTCTTCGACCAGAAAAGTTCTCCCGACAGTACGGTGATCACGCTCTCATTCGCCAGCGAGCCGGTACAACTTGACTGCGGCTTCATAAGATTGACCGGCATTGTAGAGGGCGACAACGGCAAATCTACCCTGCTCGAGCTCGGCGGCAAGGGCTTCTCGTGCATACAGGGGGAAGTGTTTGAAAAAGGTTACAAATTAGCACAAATCAAAGACAGGGAGGTTGTCATATGTTCAGAAAAATGATCCTATCATTTGTTTTTGCTTCACTGATCTCACTACCAAGTTCTGCCTTAAATGTGGATTTCGTCGACGCTTCCGTAATGGATATCGCCCAGATCCTCGCGCGCGAAGCCGGGTTTGACCTGGTGGTTTCCGGCGACCAGGCCACCCTTTCCGCAAAACGGGCAACAGTGCATCTAAATGATGTCTCGCCGGAAGAGGCCCTGGAAAACATCCTCTCCACCAACGGGATAAACTACGAAAAAAAAGGCCGCGCCATCCTCATCTCAACTCTCCCCCAGGACATTTCGTCCACCGCTTTCAAGGGGGACCTTGAGGTCATAGAGCTAAAGCACCTCTCTGCCCAAAAGGTCTCCTCCCTCCTGAAAGAGTTAATGCCCGACATTTCTTCGGCGACCGGGCAAAGGGCAAATTGTCTGGTCCTTAGGGGCAGAAAAGCGCAGATCACAGAAGCACGGGGATTAATAAGCAAGATCGACAAACAGATACCTCAGATCCTTATCGAAAGCCAGGTACTCGAGGTCTCGCACTCCGATACTTTAGAGTTGGGGCTGAGCTACGGGGACCAAACAGCCGGCATTTTTACCTTTTTGACCAACAAGGACACCGGCAAGACCGGTCTCGCGAAAGACCTGAAGACCACGCTCAACGTCTTGATGGGCGACGGACGGGCCAATGTGGTGGCCACCCCCCGGATAGCGACACTTGACGACC
>JAHJBW010000173.1 GCA_018813405.1 Candidatus Margulisiibacteriota bacterium
AGGCAAATACTTCATATCTTTTTTAATGGACTGATAGTTCTTGGCGCCATATTTACTGGTAACGGCTTCGTGGAACCTGAATTCCAGGGCTTTTCTGGTATATTGCCTTAGCCCGGACATTAGCCCAATGCGCAGTTTGGGAAGGGCCTCCTTGAGAACCTGATGTATGGTCAAGGCTGGCCAGAACGTTCTCTCTGGCAAGCCTGGCGGACAATGCTTTTGCGGCGGCCGGGTCAGCGCCGATGGAAAGCAGGTTCTTGAAGACATAGTCGGCCATGCGGGCAGAGGTCACGTTCGGATCGCTCCTCAATAACGCCCTGCTCTCAGCCTTTAACGCCCTATGGGGAAGCGGAGGAGGAAGACGTTTGCTGTTGGCGGACCTTTGCGGCGCCTGTTTCTTTGCCGCTGCCGGCATTGGCACGGATAGTTTTTCATTAACCAGTGTGGGTGTTTGTTTTTTTGATACAAGTGTAAGCTTCTGTCTTTGAAGTACAAAGGTAGGATCGTTGAACCCTACGGTCTTTTCCTGGTGAGGATTTACCCAGGTATCGCTTCCATGAGGGTTGACAAACATTGGATCAAGAACAAGGGTTGGCTGGCCCTGAAGGTATGCCATTCTTTCCGACGAAATCCTTTTTGCGGCAGTTGGTATCAGGGATAGGCCCAGCATTATCGCGCCGACCCCAATCCCCAAAGTTGTGTCGACTCCCCTGTTGGCAAGTGCCTGTTCAAGCTGTTCAGAAGGTTCATAGCTTACACAAACGACGTTCTCTGACTTGCCGTACTTTTGGGTCTTGTACACGCTCCTTAGGGCGCTTGAGCTCACCAGAAAGAAGCGTTCACCCGCCTTGATAATGGAGAATTTGTTTGACTGGTTGACATCAAGCAAAAAAAGCTCGCTTTCAAGGCGCTCGGGGGATATTTCCTCAAGAAATGCCCTGTTTTGCTTGCTCTGAGGCGAAAAACTAGGTATATTATTGATCTTATTGTCTGGCAATTTTGGGCCCTCCATAACGGTAATTGCTCTCTATATAATATATCGGGATTAGCGGGGTCTTACTTGCACGCCGGCCTGGCATTGGGCGAGGTATTGAAGGGCTGGAAATATGGTGTTCTTATAATATAAAATTGATTCGACGGTCGCGGGAACATCACATCCAAAAATCAGCGCAAGCTGTGCATTGATATTGTGCCGCTGGAAAAACGTGATCTGATCATCTTCCCTTGCAGATACTATATTGACAGATGTATTTTTACCTGAAAAAAGGTTATTATTTCTGCCTGCCGGCAACGGAAAGCCCCTGAAACGATCACCGTCCCAAACAGCAAGCACATTACCTCTTTCCCCGTCTATGAAATCAAAGTGAGGGAATACGCGATGGATCCTATCGAGGTCCGGGTCAAACCTGGAGCATATAAGAGCCGCTGCTTCGAGCAAACGGGCAAGTCCTACCCCGTCGTCCGGCCTTATCGGCTCAAGATACTCTTCAACACCAGGAAGCATGCCTTTGATGACTTTTGCAGCATTTCGAAAGAAGTGGGACTGGGATATTTGTCTTATTTCACAAAATTCTTGCCTGGCCTTTTCCTGAATATATGGCCTCTGGACACATGCAATATTGCCCATCATATCTCTTGCCCAGGACATATCTTTCCAGAACTTATTAATGGGTGTTGTCCTTCCGGAAGAAGTTGTCCCGGGAATTGAAGATATTGTTCCTATTCTTACTAATTTAGTCATGCTATATTATTATCAGCCTTTGCCGGAAAAAATTTCACTTTTTGAGATGGGCCTGCTTCAAAGCTTGTTTTGCAGCCAGAATGCGAAGCGCGTCATTTATGGTGCTATTGTAATGTGTTGTCGAGGGAATGGAAACAGGCACATCGCACCCAAAGATCAGAACATACCGGGAATCAATATTATGCCTTTGGAAAAAGGTATAACCGGTAGCTTGTGGTTGGTTCACGACTAAACTGATAGAAGTCCCATATGAAAGAAGATGTTCTACTTCTTTAATATCCGGGACAGGGAATCCGCGGACTTGTCCATCTTTATCAAAAATTGCAAGCATATTCGCCTTTTTCCCATCAATAAAAGCAAAGTGAGGGAATACGCGATGTACCCTATCGAGCTCCAGGTCAAACCTGGAGCATATAAGAGCAGCTGCTTCGAGCAAACGGGCAATCCCTGCCCCGTCGGCCGTCCTTATCGGCTCAAGATATTCTTCAACACCGGGAAGCAGGCATTCGATGACTTCTGGAGCGTCTAAATAGAAATGGTGCTGGGATAACATCATTTCTTCACAAAACCGTTCCCAGGTCTTTTCCTGAATATATCCCCTTTGGACAGATTCGCTATTGCCCAACCTATTTCTTGCCCAGGACATATCTTTCCAGAAAGGATTTTGGGGCCTTACAGCGTCTCTTGTTTGGACCGTCTCTGTTGTTATGGGCTTACTGCCGGGAATTCCAACTAAATTTTTCATCCTACTAAGGGCCATTGAAAAATAATTTCTGACAGTTACAACCGTCCTGGGTGTTTCTTTGTGCGATCGATTTGCCTCCAACTCCACAAGCGTCGGCTCTTTAACAGGTTGTTTTGTATCCTTATCGCCCTCGCGAGGCTGTTCCGGAGCGCTCGCTTTTGGACTTTTTAGCTCCTCATTGATCTTTCGCAAAGAACTTAATATCTCATCATGTGCAGGACGCTCGCCGGGATCTTTGGCCGCCATGTTCCGCAAAAGCTCATCAAACAGGGCGGGAATATTGGGAAGCAATTCCCTAACCTTGGGGAATGGTGCAGAAAAGTGCATCTGTAATAACTCGTCTATGGTTTGCGCTTCAAAAGGTGTTTTCCCTGTCAAAAGCTCAAATAATGTACAGGCCAGTGAATATAGATCGGCCTTTGGATCGACCTGTTTTCCGGTTTGCATCGCTTCTGGAGAAATATAATGCGGTGTTCCATTGATCCTTTCTCCCACAACCTTGCCCGAAAGCTCCGAGATACCAAAGTCCGTGATCTTGATCATTATCCCTTTTTCGCTCTTAATCATGAGAAGGTTTTCCGGCTTAATATCACGATGAACGATCCCCGCCTCGCCAGCGGCCTTTAGTCCCTCGACAGATTGTTTGGCGATCTCAATTACTTCTTCCAGCGGCAAAGGCCCATTTTCGCCAAGATGATTGAAAAGAGATATTCCTTCAACACATTCCATGATGATCTGAAGCGGTTCCCCGCCTTCGCGCGGTTCCCGCAACTGAAAGACCATGACAACATTTGGGTGGTTTATTTTTGCCAGTAATTTTGCTTCGGCACGAAAAGTTTCTAATGCTTCCTGGTCCACTCGTTGCGCAAGAAGCTCCTTTATTGCCACTTTCCTGTTAAGTCCAAGGTCCTCAGCTTCTATAACCCTGCCAAACGCTCCCCTTCCCAATTCCTTTATCATTACCCGGGTCGGCAAAATCGTTCGAATTGCCTGCTTGTGTAAAGGCTCAGCTAGCGACAAGATGACAGGCTGAAGTTTTTCTCTCAGTTCCTGCCCAGACCTGGCATACAAGAATTGAACCAACAGTTGGGCTTCGGCCTCTGACCCTCCTATATCAATAATGGATTGCCCTGAAGCTATTCTGGCTTGAATTTGGCCCAAGGCCGTTTCAAAAGCAGAAGTACCTTTCACACTCAAATACACCTGCCGCGCCAACATGCGCACTTCATAAACTATTGCATTGATAGCAGAAAAGTCCTCAAGACCTGCAAGTTCATCTTTAGTAAAATATGCGTGAGGAATAACCGCGGCTTCGATCTCTTTTAGCTTGTGCGTTTCGCGTTGAAGTGAGGGTAACCATTCCATTATCAGGGCAAGAGACGCCTTTTTTGCTTCGAAAGACTCGCCTTTTTGCAATAAAGATCTCAAAACAAAGGGTAGTGATTGAATTTTGGTGCGCGGGGAATTATGCTTTCCACCTTTAAATTCGCCAGGCGACAGATAAAGCCCCTTTATGCTGACCATTATCTGCTCCGAAGTTTGGAGTTATCAATGCTTGTCATGCTATATAGTTATCAGCCGTTGGCGGAAGAAATTTCACTTTTCCAAAATATTTCCTGGGCATGAAATTTCTCATAAAGGGTGGCGATAAGAGATCATGAACGTGAACGGGGTTTCAACACAGCAGAGGGTCAGGCAATTATTACCGGGAATAAAGAGAGCTATTCTCAAGGCTGAAGAAGGATTGACCGACCGAAAACCATGGCAGGTCCATGCCGAATCATCCTCCTATGCCATGACACAGGGGCCGAACCATGCGGTCTATCACTCATCTGAGGGGGGAAGTTTGCTCACAACTCTGGACAACCTTAAGCTTGATCCCGGGCTTATATTCGGCGATCTGGGCGCGGGCCTTGGAATGGCGTGTTTTGCGGCCGCCGGCTATTTCAATGATGTGGTGGGTTTTGAGGTGGATGAAAGATTCCATAATGCCGCGGAAGAGATCAGAATATCTTTTGGTCTTGATAGCATCCTTTTTCTTCATCAAGATTTTACTGCTAGAACATACAGCTTTAAATATCTTGGGGTAGTATATTTTTATAAGCCTTTCTTTGAGAATTTCAATCTTATCATGGGAGCAACACTATTAAGGCTTTCCACGGGTGCCATCATCATTTCAAGAGGAGCATGTGACAGCAGTATATTCCCTTCTGAATACTTCAGGGAATTGCCGGAAAGTGTTAAGAGAGCATCTTATCTGGAAACACTAAGGATATATGAAAAGACCCATGACGCGGATCCATCGCTTATAAAACACCTCTTGAGCCAGGCAGAACAGACTAGTCCGGATCAGGCAATCTCAAGCCCAGATCGACCCGGAAAATAGCGCCGCTATCCAATGTCTCACCAGGAATGAATCCCCCCGTCTTATAACCCCCGGTGATATCCAGCTTTACATAATTGATATTCACGCCAAAGGTAATTGTGCCTGCCCCGCCAAACTGCCCGTTCTGTTTCCACAGGTCGGCCGAAGCGCCAAAGTTTATGCTGGTAAGCGGAGTAAGCTGTATCGGCCAATTATGCAGGGTGATATTGCCGCCGTACGAGTTCTCCATTCCAGAGTTTACCGTAAAACGAAAGGCCATGTCCGCGGCCACATCATTTATCTTAACAGGGGCAGTGACGCGGTATTCCGGGCCATAGGCGGGGAAA
>JAHJBW010000174.1 GCA_018813405.1 Candidatus Margulisiibacteriota bacterium
ACCCAGCCGGCCGTCCGAACAAATTACCCTGTGGCAGGGGATATTGATGGGGGTAGGATTTTTTGCAAGAGCCGTACCAACCGCTCGCGCGGCACCGGGATGTCCGATATGCCTGGCGATAAGGGCGTAGGTGCTGACTTTTCCGCGAGGGATTTTAGCAACAGCCTGTAGGACTTTTTGCCGAAAAGAAGATAGTTTGATCAGTTTTTGCATTTTGAAGCGGCCTTTATGACCCAGTCCTCCCCTTCTATCAAGGCGATCTTTTTGGTTCTGGACCAGCGTTTGATCTGAATTTCTCTTTTGGTAGCATCGCTCCTCGAGCCATGTTCTTCGGAATACAAAATTTTTACAGGCGGGTTGGATGAAGTGTAATGACCGCCTTTTCCTCTTTTGTGTTCGGCAAAGCGGCGTTCAAGATCGGTAGTGATTCCAGTGTAGAGGGCTTTGCTTTCGCATTCAAGTATGTACACAAAATAAGACATATCTTTTTGCCTCGACTACGCTCGGCATACTTCGACACGGCATGGGAGACTTGTACTGAGCGAGGACGCGAAGCGGCCGAGTCGAAGTACTCCCCGGGCTGGACTCGAACCAGCAACAACCTGATTAACAGTCAGGTGCTCTACCATTGAGCTACCGGGGAACGATTGGACTCAATAGTTAATTTTATCCGAAATAACCAGTAGCGTCAACTTATATGGGAATGATCAATGGCCGCCGCAAGGCCTGGGTCTTGCTTGCCCCACAACGATATCATCAACCTTCACGCCAAAATTTTCAAGATTCTTTCGCGCCTGCCCGGAAATGGGGCCCGGGACGGTAAGCCCAAACTCGTGAGCCACCAAAACCACGTTCATTGCCGTAGGAGCATTGGGAGAATTGACCAGTGGAGCGATCTGCTCAATACTGTTCTTGATATACCCTGCGGCCTCTTGGTCCGTAAGCTTATCTTCAACTGCCAGGTCCCTGGTTATCCGGTACCCGCTCCCGTGCTGTTCCACTTCCATTACCATAACCTCCCCCACTACCAGGTCCCCCGTCTTGAACTGATCAATGTCCAGATCGACCCCATGCTTTATCGTAACCTGCATTTCCTGCGGGCCAACAAGCTTGTGGCGCCCAAACCAACTCGAACTGTCTGTTTCAGCGGGAATAATAGAGATCACGTCCACTTTCATTATTCTGGGAGAGATTATTCCTGCCAGCAGGGTGTCGGCATCTTTTTGAGGTTGAACTTCATCGATCCGGCCAATGATCTTGAAATTATAAGAATCGATCATGCCCAGGGCAGGCAGACAAAACACCACCAAAGACAAAAGACAAAACATTGCTTTTTTCATGGTCCCTCCCCAATAAAAACTTCGCAACTTCTCATCTTAAAAGATAGTATAGAATACCTGCAACAGCGAAAAAAAGAAGATCATCAAAAGCAGTCCGATCGAAGCCGGAGTTTTAAATTCCTTTTTACCTTTAAGGATAAAAAGCATGTGGATAAGAAAAGCAAATATCCCAACACCGCCCAACACCAGAGAGAATATGTAGCCAAAAAATCCCTGCTTGTAGACCTCTATCGCCCCAAAAAGGGCCAGGAACATCAAGGGCATATGAATGAATAAAAACCCCTCTATCCCACCGGGGATATTGAACAACTCCCATTCCTTCCAGTAGGCGGAATCTATTTCATGGCAAATGAGCAAACTGGCGTTAATTAGATACAACCAGACAGTTACGTCCATTATCAATACTTCTTTGACGCGCGTTTTTCTTGTTTAAGCTTTCTTTTTTCCATCAGTGAAAGCTTGGCGGCTTTTTTCTGGTTCTTTTGTCCGCCCTGTTCCTTATTGGCCATGTTTATCACCTCGCATGAATTTTACTCTTCCGGCATTATATTTTCAAGTTCTTTCGGTATCTCCGGCCTGCCTTTCTGGTTCAAGGCAGTGCCAATGATCTTGCCTTTCAGAATAAGCTTCTTGTCAGGCAGGCGGAAGATGTCCTGCAAAAAGGCGAACCGTAAGGGAGATTCACGCGTAAAGTTGACGGCAACAAAAAACCTGTCCCCGCTTTTAAGCGGCCACTTATAATCAAGCTCCGCCCTGACAACCACCAAATTGATGCCTTTACTGGCAAAAGCGGTGAAATTCAGGCCAATGCTTTTGAGATATTCATGGCGGGCGTGCTCCAGGTAATTCTGGTAGACGGAGTTGTTGACTATGCCCTGCATGTCGCACTCGTAATCACGAACCGCAAGTTCAAGGGTAAAGGCATATTGTTCCATTGTTACGGATTATATCAAAATGACCCGCGAACTGCCAAACTAAAATGAAATTTTCTGGTCACGGCACCGATAATGATTTGAATGAATTTGCATAGAAAGATAATTTCGCTCCCCACGGAAATTCCGGACATAAAGCGCCGGACCCCGGAGATCGATCTGGCGGCAATCAGGCCGCTTGAGGCTTTCCACCTGGCGTTGGCAGGGCTTTTGCCATTGCACGATACAGGTGTACAACAAAATCTGAAAAGCTTTATCGAAAAGTATGACCTCGATTCCCCAGGATTTCGGGAATCAGGTTTTGATTCTCTGTTTAATAATAAGGCGTTTACTGCCGCCTTAAGGGAAAAGAACAATCGGTCACTGGCAATTTATTTTGTGGAAAAATTGCTTGAAGAAAAAGAATACTTTTTCGCGCATAAACTCGTTCTGCGACTGATCGAACACATTACATATCCCGATGTAAAAGTGGGCCCGAATGAAATTCTAGTACTAAAACTGCAAATGCTGGCCGCCGAGACCAATTCAACACAATATGAAAGATCACTGCGGGATATATCTTCCAGACAAACCGAGGCAAATGGGATCATTAAGTTTTACTTCATTTTCTGCATGCTTCAAAATCTGCTTTCATGCAACCGGCCAAAGGTAGAAGATTTTCTGAAACAATTTAGAGGAAAACCTGTCTTCCCCCACTGGTTAGCGGCAATGGTACAGGGAGAGCTAATAGAGAACCCAACCCCGGAGTTCTATGAGGAAGCCTACCGCTTGGCAAGCGAGGAATACAAATTATCGTCGCATATTCCCCATGCCAGGGCATTTTGCGCCAATATAATAATTACTGCCCTTTTAAGAATGGTCCAGGCTTGCGGAGACGGCCTACCTTCACGGCGCCGCTGGGCGCTCCAGCAAATCGAATCCTGGCTAAGCAAGAACACTGACCAACCATTGTATTTTTCAAGCTCCTCCATGCACAGCATATATATGGCTCTGGGAGAGTTTTCCCTGGAGATGGAAAGAGGGGACAAAGCCCAAAAATATTTCAGTGAAAGCTCTCCGATGGGAGGAAACGTTCTTTTGGTCTTGACCCGCCGGAACGAGGCCAACTGGGCAAAAGCAGAAGCATCTTCAACCCTGGAGGAAAACTGGGCGCGCAGGGCAATACACTCGATCGATGAAGAGATCAAAGCCAGAAAAACAGCAAAGGATAATGGCCCCAAAGAAGAGATCACCCATTTATTAACGCAAAAATATTTGCTGGCCAGAAAGGCCGGCCTGGTCGAAGTTGGACGGCAAGCGCTGGCAGCATTGTTAATATCTGTGCGGGGCACCCCGATCGAACCCGCCATACTGGTGTTCGCGGCCTCACAGCTTTATTCAGATAAAGGAACCCGAAAACAGGTCAAGAAAACCGCTATCCCTGATTCCATTCTCCCTTCCCATCCGATCCACAGATGGGCAGTAAAAAACCTGATCGGGACAGACGATCCCGAGCTTCTGGCAGAAGAGGTAAAGGTGCAAAAACGCGAGATCATGAGCTCTGGCGCGGCATCACTTATCGAAGTGGTCAAGGTTCCCGTCCGTCCGCTTGCCGACATGCTAAAGGAATATGAGGCGCGCGAAGACGAAATGCGCGGCCGTCTGCAAGACCTGTGGCAAAGGATCGAGGACGCCAAACAACTCCTGTACAGCGCTGAGGTGGTGAACGGCTATCGGCTACTGACAGAGGCGGGCATAAAATCTTTCGTCTTCAAAGCCGACCGCGGCCGCAAATGCGTGACGGTCAAAATAGTCAATTTCCAGGACGAATCATTTGAAGCGCTTTTGAACAAGGACTCATATCTTGACCTGTCAAGTATCCGGGATCACGATTTTTATCGCCTGCTAACCCTTATCCTGATAGACTTTTTTCTCAAATCCCAGATCGGAGCAGATTACAGCGCTGTCTTTGAGCAGATAGATTTTAAATTCTTCAATGAAAGCGAATTCCTCAACGCCGCGGTCCTGGTCGAACGCGTCGGATTCATATATCGCCCGCCTTCAAGGACAGAAAGCATGTTGGAAGACCTTGAGCTAGAAAGAGATGACATAGAAGAAAACGAAATAACCGAAGAAGAAGAAATTGAAGA
>JAHJBW010000175.1 GCA_018813405.1 Candidatus Margulisiibacteriota bacterium
AGTAACCATAGACAGCAAGACCGGTCACGCCAGCAAGATCAAAAGGATCACAAAGCTTTTATCCTAGCTTCTAGGACCTTTGCCTTTTCCATCAGTCCTTTTTCAAGTTGTTTTGCCTCTTCGACCTTTTCGGGGTCGGCGTGTTTCATGAAATTCTCGTTGGCAAGTTTCTGCTTTGTTTTTTCAAGGTCCGCTTCCACTTTGGACAATTCTTTTTCAAGCCGCGCTTTTTCTTTGTCAAAGTCGATCAGGCCGGCCAGGGGGATGTGGATCTCAACCCCGCCCGCCAGGGCGGTGGCGGATTTTTCCGGTGCGGCCGCGAGATCTCGCGGCCTTACGATTGATATTTCCCCCGCCTTCGTAAGTGATCTGATATAAGATTGATCTACCTTCCCCCCGGTCACCAGGATAACCTTGATGGCCTTGCTGTACGGGATGCCCATCTCCGCGCGGATGTTACGGATGGCGCGGATTATTTCCATTTGCTTTTCCATCTCAGCCTCGGCTTTTTCGTCGATCATGGCCTTGTCGGCCGCAGGCCAGGATTGGGACATTAAGGAATGCTCGGGCTTACTTTGCTTGTCTTCAGGGAGCATCATTTGCCAGATCTCTTCGGTCTCAAAGGGCATAAAGGGATGTAAAAGCTTCACAATATTCTGGAGAACATGCATCAACAATCCCATCTTTTCTTCTTTGTGTAATTTGGATAGCTCGATGTACCAGTCGCAGAATTCTGACCATATGAATTCATACAGCACCCTGGCCGCCTCGCCAAAGTCATAGGTACTAAGGAGGTCCGTCACTTGATCAATTCTCTTGTTCAAACGCGAGAGAATCCATTTATCACAAAGCTCCATAGAAGGCGGAAAATCGATTTTCCGCCTTCTATCAATCTCCGTAAGCACAAACCTGCTCACGTTCCATATCTTGTTGGCGAAATTGCGGGCCTCGATGATTTTTTCTTCGGCCAGCTTAATGTCCTGGCCCTGGCCGGTTATAAGGGAAACCAGCGCAAAGCGCAGGGAATCGGCGCCCGTCTTATCGATGACATTAATAGGGTCAATAACATTTCCCAGCGATTTGCTCATCTTCTTGCCCGTGATATCACGGATTAGCCCGTGGATAAAGACCGTATGGAAGGGTTCTTTTTTCATAAAATGCATGCCGGTCATTATCATGCGCGATACCCAGAAGGTGATTATGTCATATCCGGTCACCAGCACAGAGGTTGGGTAGTAAGTTATAAGGTCTTTGGTTTCCTCAGGCCAGCCAAGGGTTGAGAACGGCCAGAGGGCCGACGAGAACCAGGTGTCAAAAACATCCGGGTCTTGCCTTAAGCGTTTGGATTTACACTTGGGGCATTCGGCGGGAGTTTCTTCCGAGACGACCGCCTCCCCGCAAGCCTCACAGTACCAAACAGGTACTTGATGCCCCCACCACAGCTGGCGGGAGATGCACCAGTCTTTCAGGTTGGTCATCCACTGCAGGTAGACCTTTGTCCATCGCTCGGGCTCAAATTTTACATGACCCTCCTCCACAGCGCGGATGCCCTCTTCTGCAAGAGGCTTGATCTTTACGAACCACTGGTCGGAAAGATACGGCTCGACAACTTCCTTACATCTATAGCAGTGGCCGACAGAATTTTCGTAATCCTCGACTTTGACAAGATAACCTTCCTTTTCCAATGCCTCAACGATCATTTTCCTGGCCTTAAACCGATCTAATCCTTGTAGAGACAGGCCATGGCCTGTCTCTAAGGAAACACGTTCTTGTTCTTCGAATTCGTTGAGGGTTATTTTGGCATCGGGGGTAAGGACATTGATCTTGGGAAGGTTATGCCGCTCCCCCATCTCGTAGTCGTTGGGATCGTGGGCCGGGGTGACCTTTACCGCGCCGGTCCCGAATTTCATGTCGACAAAGTCGTCCTTGATAATGGGGATCTTTCTGCCGACCAAAGGAAGCGTAAGCTCTTTACCGAACATATGCTTGTAGCGATCATCCTTGGGATTTATTGCTACAGCCGTATCCCCCAGCATGGTCTCCGGCCTGGTAGTAGCCACAACAACAAATCTTGATGCCTCATCCAGAGG
>JAHJBW010000176.1 GCA_018813405.1 Candidatus Margulisiibacteriota bacterium
ATCTTTCCAGCCCTCAACGCGCTTATAACCTTAGCCGACAATTTAAATATCCTTAAAAGTTCGTATACCCTCCCCTCGCTCCTCCCCAACGCCTCCGCCACCTCCTTCTCTTTCATGCCATACGAGTTCACCAGAAGATTAACTACCTCCGCCTCCTCGATAGGCGAAAAATTGGCGCGCACCAGATTGGCCACCATCTCCAGCCGCAGGGCTTCTTTGTCCTTGTGCACATCCACCACCAGAGCAGGGACCATAAGCGACGGTCTAGCGCCCAGCTCATCGAGCGCCATAAGCCGCCGGTTGCCGTCGATAACCACGAACTCACGGCCCATCTTGCGGACGATCAAGGGAAAGAGGACTCCTTCGGCTTCAATAGATGCTTTTAGCTCCTCAAGCCCGGCCAAAAGGTCCTTGCGGACTTGCGGTGAGGAATAGTTCAACTTATCGAATCGTATTTGTTGTATTTTCATCATGATCCTCTCTTTCTGATGCAATTTATTGCTTAAAAGAAACGATTTATCTATAGACGCCGGCTATTGACTATCATTGATCCAAAGCTTATAATATATATAGTATCACGATGGCAGACTACGCCAAGGGTTCGTCCCTGGCAGATGTCTGCTTTCTATTTTTTCAGCCTATTCTCCCACAAGTTTACAAAAGCAAAATAATGAGCAAACTTCCGCAACAAAGAAGAAAAGCTCTTTTTGTTCGGAATTAATAATTTAAAAAATTTGTTTTTGGATATCAGATACTCAATAAGACAATGAAAGTCGCCATCACCGGAAACAATGATCGCCTTGTCATAATTGACAAATTCGACCATCGCCTGCAAAACAAGTTCAGCATCAACATTCCCCTTTACCACTTTTTTGTCTTTTGAAATTAAAATCGGTTTAAAGATCAAAATATAGCCGATTTTTTGTAAATATGTATAAAGGTTTTCATTTCCAGCTTTATAGCCAATAAAGAGAAAAATCTTATCAACTCGATATTTTGTTTTTAAGAGAAAGTGGAATTTTTTAAAATCCAGCGTCCAGCCTCTATGCAGGAGATTTCCATTTTTGTCGTAAATATCGTTTTTAATGGCCAGATTCAAATTCTGGCTGTCAATAAAGGCATAAATAATTTCTCGGTTATTGTTCATCGATCGTTTCCTGATGCCCTTTTATAATTTTATCCCCAACCCTTGCCAAAAGCAATAAAAACCCCATCTCCCAACCCATGACAATTTGTTAAGACCTCGTTTTCATCTCCAACACCCTGTCCACCCTGAATACCCTTTCTTCTCCGCGCATCTTGCAGAATGCCCGCAATCCGACAAATGGCTTACCGTTGTATTCCATTTCCCCCACCTCCAGCGGGGTGATGATCCTCCGGCTCTTTACATCAGCCGCCTTCAGATAGGTTATCTCAATATCCGCTTTGCTTTCTATGGCCCTGGTAATCATCACCACCTTGTCCTCAAACGGACAGTCCTCTTCCGACTTCTGATATTGAAACCGGGTGACGAACTTGACCACCCGCCAGTCCATGAAAATATGCGACTTTTTAATAGGCTTCTTCAAAACCATGCCCTGGAGCGTCCGGCACCGGCTCAACGCCACATACATTTGCCCGTGCGCGAAAGTCCCTTTGCCAATATCGATCGCCACCCTGTCAAAGGTCTTGCCCTGGCTCTTGTGGATGGTAATGGCCCAGGCCAGCTTCAACGGGTACTGGGTGAAAGCGCCAACCACATCCGTTTCAATGCGCCCCGACCGCCTGTCAAATTCGTAGTTGAAAACTTCCCAGGTAAAGGGCGATACCCATACCTCTTCCCCGTCCGCCAGCTTCACCACTATCTCCTCCTCATCAAATCCTGCTACCTTGCCCATGCTCCCATTCACCCATCGGCCGCGGCCGTCGTTGTTGAGCATCATCACCTGAGCGCCTTTTTTTAGGCGCAGAGCGGCCTCTGTCGGCAGTTGATAAGCCTCAAACTCCCCTTCCAGTTCGCCGGAAAACACCCTCTCTTTGCCCTTTAAGCTGTTAAGTCTTTGCTGATTGATGTCCGCCGCCATCTGGTTTGTGCTGGTCAAAATGACCGAAAAGTCCGATCTGGGCTCATAAGAGGGGTCGTACCTTTTGTTGAGCGCCGCAAGCTCCGCCTCTCCCGCGGAATTGTTGCGGATGGAGTTTAACAGGGCTATGAACTTCTCATCCTTTTGGCGGTAAACCTTTTCAAGCTCCAGATATTCCATCTGAAAGCTCTCAAAAACTTGGGCATCGAAAAAATACGGGCTGGGATAATGCTCCTTGAATATCTGCTTTTCCCTGCCGGTCACCACGGGCGGAAGCTGGTACAGGTCGCCAATGAACACCATTTGGATCCCGCCAAAGGCCTGCCGCCCGCTGGGCCCGTTAAGCCGCAAAAATTTATCCACACAATCCAAAAGGTCCGCGCGCACCATGGATATCTCGTCGATCACAATTATATCTATTTTTAAAAAGATATTTGGTTTATCCCGGGTAAATTTGATCTTTTTTATCTTGTTGAGAGTAATGTCCGGCTTGAAGCCAAAGAAAGAATGGATGGTCTGCCCTTTCACATTGAGCGCGGCTACTCCCGTGGGTGCCAGAACAACAACTTCTTTTTTAGTGTTCGCGCGGAAATATTCCAAAAGCGTTGACTTGCCTGTGCCCGCCTTGCCGGTGATGAAAACATTTTTCGATGTATTCTCGATAAGCTCCAGAGCGCGCTTGAACTGGTCGTTTATTTCAAGGGTTGATCGCATTCAAATACCGTCTCCCCAGCACCACCGCCGCGTAGTCGTCCACGGGTACGGGCGGAAAAAGAAGGCCGCGGGGAATAAGCCTGAGTATGCCCGCGGGAGGATGATCATTGAAATAGAGCTTCCTGGCCTCTAATGTTGAATTTTTCTCGGCAGCAGCAACAACCTCAAAAGTAGAACGCAAAACAGCAAGGTCCTTCTTTACCCGCGGCGGCGCCGTGCCGTCCCCTGTCACTATTATCTTAAAACCATGCTTTTTGCTCAACCTCTCCACTTCACAAAGAAGTTCGGAAGAAGGAATGATCAGCCGCTCAACAACCATGTTTTTGTCCATCACCGCCAGGCCTGTCTTGTCTTTTCCAGGATCAATGGCCAGTATCATTGCAGTTTAAATTCCACGTCGAGCGGCCCGACAGAATAGATGTCCCTGGTGGTAATAACATCAACCTTGACCTTCCTGTTCCTTAAAAGCACGTCCCTGGCGGTCTCAAATATCTCCGAGTACTGGATCTTGCCTATAGACCCGCTGACATCGGGCACAATGCCTTTTTCTTTGGCCAGTTGATGGGCCCTGGACAACAGTTGTTTCAGTTTTTCTTCCACCGCCGCCTGCCGCGTCTCGGCTATTTCGCCGGAAGCAATGACCTCGCCTTTATTAAAAAGTTTGTCGTTGGGAACCAGCTCCAGGCGTATCGGCACCACCTGGCCCAGCACCACGTTGCTGTCAACCACGGCCTTTAACACGTTCTGCCCGGGATGGGCGGATATATAGGTCGCGGCATAATCGTAGTTGGTAAGCTCTATCACATCTTTTCCGGGCTCTACCGCGAACTTTTCCATATACGCGTTAACGCTTTTGAGCATGTTGTCCAATTGCTCCTCGACGGTCGAGCGCCTGTTGCTTTCCATAAGCGCCACCAGGATCACTTCGCCTTTCCTGTAAAGCAGTGTCCCTGTCCTGGCATTTTCCACCTTGGCGTTAAGGCCTTCGCGCAGGTTCTCCAGTATTGATATCTCTTCCTTTGCCGTTACCATGGTGTCCTGCATATTGGCCAGCTCCTGGTTCTTTTTTTCAAGCTTTCCGTTGACCTCATTGTAACGGTTAAGGATATCTGTAAGCTCCGACCTGGTCCTGGCAAGCTCTTCCTGGGCCGACCGGGTCTGGGCCCGCAGTTCTTCAAGCCCAAAAAGCGCCGTCCTGGCGTCTTTGGAGATAGCGATTATGCTGAGAAAAGTAAAGAGCGCTATAAGTACGCCCGAAAAAACGGTCACGGCCATGGCTGTATAACGCGGGCGCAGGTTGAAGATGGTAAGACGGCGGCGGCCAATGACGCGGCCTATCCAGTCGCCCACAAAAGCGATAAGGCCCGAAACAACGACCAGAACGACCACTATTTGAAGGCTAAAGGTAAACATCAGGTCTGCGCCGCCCGCCAGATGATGTATACTCCAATGCCGCCGGTAAGCACATTGGGCATCCAGGCGGCCGCGGGCGGGGAAAGCAGCTGCATCTCTCCAAAGGCCATCGAGATGAACATCAAGACGTAATACACAAAGATAACCAGTATAGACACGCCCAGTCCGATGGACGAGGCCGAACGGCGCGGGGAAAGCCCCAGCGGCGCGCCCAGAAGAGCGAATACCAGGCTGGCAAAAGGTATGGCGATCTTTAGGTTTAGCTGTATTTTAAGGTCCGTGGTCTTGGCGCCCATCTTTTCCTTGGATTCGATAAACTTCTTAAGCTGGGTTATATTCATCTCTTCGGGAGAAATATCGCCCGTGAAAAAATCTGCCGGCGTAAACTTGATGGCCAGTATCTGCTCGTCAAATTTGACCAGGTGGCGGTATTCGCCATCGGCGTTCAACAGGTAGATAGTGCCCTTTTTGAACAGCCAGCTGTTCTGGTCCTTTAACCATTTCGCGCCGGAAGAGTTGACTATCTGCGAAAGCCGGCCATTGTCAAATTCCTGGACGATGACCCCCTGCATTTCGTCGCCTTTGATATTCCTGGCATACAGCACGCGCTGTATCACACCGTTGTCAAATTCGGGTATAAAGACGTTCTCTTCTATCTTTGGCCCGCTTTCCGCGGTGGTCATTATTAGCAGATTTTTGGCCGCGCGGTTGGATTCGGGCACCACTATCTCGTAAAAGTAAAAGGTGACCACCGAGATCATAAGGCCCAGCACTATCACCGGCACCATAAGGCGGAAAAGGCTTACCCCGCCGGCTTTGAAAGCAATGATCTCGCTGTCCTTGGAAAGCCGGGAAAAACCGAGCAGTGCCGCCAGCAGAGTGGCCATGGGAAAGATATAAACTGCCACACCCGGCAGGCGGTAAAGAAAGACCTTCAACGCGGTGATCAAGGGCATGCCGCTTATGACCACCGCCCGCACCAGCTCAAAAAGCACCATGGAGGCGGACAGTATCAAAGAAAAGGATATCAATCCAAAAAGGAACGGATCGAGCAGTTCTTTAAAGATATAGCGGTCGATAATTTTTATTCTGAACATTAAAGCGTGAACTCTTCACCAAGATAGAACTTCCTGGCATCCTCATTATTGGCGATCTCTTGAGATTTACCGGAGATGAGTATTTCACCCTTGTGTACTATGTAGGCCCGGTCGGTGATCGAAAGGGTCTCGCGGACATTGTGGTCGGTTATCAGCACGCCGATGCCCTTTTCCTTCAGGTATCTGACAATGCCCTGCAGGTCGGCCACTGTCTTGGGGTCAATACCGGTAAAAGGCTCGTCCAGCAGAAGGAAAGAAGGGTTGGTGGCCAGGGCGCGGGCGATCTCTACCCTTCTTTGTTCGCCGCCGGACAGGGTATAGGCCTTTTGTTTGCGCAGGCCGTAAACGCCCAGCTCGTCAAGCAGTTTTTTGAGTTTGTCCTGGTAATCATGGCGCTTTATCTGGGGCATCATCTCCCACAGAACAAGGATGTTTTCCTCTACGGTGAGCTTTCTGAAAATGGATGGCTCTTGCGGCAGGTAGCCGATCCCCAACCCCGAGCGTTTGTGCATGGGGAGATAAGTAATGTTTTTGTCGCCCAGATAAACAGAGCCCGCGTCCGGCTTTACCAGTCCCACCACCATGTAGAAGGTAGTGGTCTTGCCGGCCCCGTTGGGACCCAGCACACCCACCACTTCACCCTGGTTGACCTCCAGGCTTATGCCCTTGACGACCTTGTTGTCCTTGTAGGACTTTTCCAGCTTCTCGGTTTTTATGAACATATCTTAATTATATCATAATGTGTTCAGCGTTTTTTAGAAACCATACTAAAAACAAATGTAGGGCAAGGGCCTCGGTCCGATCTCGGCCGAACGGTTTATCCCTTGCCGATAATTAACTTCCCAAGAAGGCGAAAAATCGATTTTTCGCCTTCTTGGGAAAACACTTTAATCTTCCCCGGGCCATTCATCCATCTCAAAATGTTGTTATGATATCAGATATGATTTTTTCTAATTCGTAATAATCCTTATAATAATCAACATATGCATCAAATGCTCTTTCTTGCGAATTTCCCTCACGAAAACGATGAATAGATATTTTCATCAAAGAATCGGTTGCCGTCAAATCAAATAATACTGGATCAAGCAATAATTTCACCCCAAGAGGGTTAAAATTATGTTCAATAAATTTATTTCTTGTTTCAGTAAATTTTTTACAAAATATTTCTTGTGGTTCGTTTAATAATCGACAGCGCCTCAATAGATCAATACATTTTTTTCCATGGTGATAAACCGAATGAAAACTTACTTCACAAAATTTGTCCGCGTCAGTCCTTTCATCACTTTCCTCAAAAGCCAATCTTATTGATTTATACTTGTTAATTTTCAATTGCTTAAAACTATAATAAAACAACTGAACTGAATCAAATAAGAACCTATAGATTTGCCTCTCAGTATTCCAGAAGCTGCCAAAAGATTTCCACTTTTTGTTCCAATAAGGAATAAATCCTGATAAATCGATTTGTTTTTCTGTTGGATTAGTCTGATATCTGCTTATATAATTCTTATCACCAAATATTTCTTTGTCTTCAGGAGAAGATACAATCTTTACAATTGTTGTTG
>JAHJBW010000177.1 GCA_018813405.1 Candidatus Margulisiibacteriota bacterium
GACTTGATGGTTATGCCGCGCTCGCGCTCAAGCTCGTTGGAGTCCATGACCAGGTCGGTTATCTCGTCTCGTTCCGCAAATGCTCCGCCCTGGCGCAAAAGATGGTCCGTCAGGGTGGTCTTCCCATGGTCAACGTGGGCTATTATGGCTATATTGATTATCTTCATGCTTATATAATACTATACTATCTATTATCGACGCGCTATGGGGGAAATTTCACGTAATGCTCGAATGCCTGATAAGTTTTCGTTTTGCCGCGATCAAAAGCTTCCAGTCTTCGGGATCGATCTTTAAAAACAATAGCATCAAGACATAGATGACCAAAAAACCCAGGACTAACATCAGTAACTTTATTAGCGGCAAGACTATTCCGATCGGGAACACGAAGCTCAATACGATCCCACCTGTTATTGCCGCGATCACCGGCTTGAACAGATATAAGCTATAAGGCGTGAACCCAACTATTTTATAGGCCTGTACCAATCTGACGATATTAATGGCCACAAAGGCAAGAGAAACAGCGATCGCGGCGCCAAGCATGCCATAGACTGGTATAAGCCAGATGCCGAAGACCGCTATCACAGCGAAAAAGACCGCCTGGTTCAACAAGCTCAACCAGCTCCTGCCGGTCATATTAATTATCACCTGCGTGGCGCTTGTCCCGTATTCGAATAAAAATCCCAGCGAGATGATGGTCAGAGCGGTCGCTCCCGGCGAGAAATTATTGCCGAACAGGGACAGGATCGAGGCGGGATAGAAGATAAACAAGTAGGAGAGGGGGATGGTTAAAATGAATGTCCAGCGGGTGATCGATTTGTAGATCGAGTTGAGAGTTTTCATGTTCTTTTCGGCATAAAGCTTGCTTACCATCGGCCGAAAAACAAAGTTCATGCCGGTCAATATTACCTGTGAAAGGGCGGCTACCTTCAGGACAACCCCAAAGACGCCTATCTGCGCCACGGCCATGAAGTAGCTCACTATAATGATCGTTACCCTTTCTCCCCTCGCCATGTTGAGCGGCACAAATGGGATGGAGTAGGCCAGCAGTGATCTTTTTTCAGGGAAAGTAAGTTTTCCGGCAACGAAGTCCTTGCCCCAAAGCTTGAATATCAAGACCAGTCCGACAGCCATCAATGAGGCGCCGACAAATATCTCAGTCCCCACCAGGGCAAAGGACTTCAGTCCCAGGAAAACAAAGAGCAAAAGAAAGCTGACCCTCAAAACAGGCCGCAGGATATCACCGTACAGTATGCCTTCCACTATCTTGAAGCGCGCCACGAAATACTTGTAGGCCACCGGCCAGAAAAGCCCCAGCGGCAGTGCGATCGAAAAAGCCCGCAAGAGCCAGGTGAGCTCCGGCTTGTTGAAAAATCCTGCCACAAAAGGCGCCGCGATAAAAAGCAGAAGTCCCAGCAGGATGGCATTTCTCAAAGTGAAAAACAGCACAAAACGGAAAAGCGAAAGCGAGCGGTTTTCCCCCTTTTCAGCCTCAAACCTCGGGCCGAAGTAGATCAATCCTTGCCCGGTTCCGCAGTCGGCGAACTCGCCCAGCAAACTGCTTATGGAAAGCGCCCAGTAGAAAGCGCCAAGGTAAGATGCTCCCAAAAGGTGAGAGGCGATGAAAACAAAAACATAGGAGAGGAAATAATTTGTGGCGTCGCCCATAAAACTAAAGGCACTGCCTTTGGCGACCAATCGTAATTCTTTCATGCTGTCCCTACAATTTTTTGATCACTATCATGGCTTTGCGGCCGGTCTGCCAATCGCTGATGGCATTGTAGGCACGCTCATATTTATATCTGAAACCTTCGCCGCGTTTGGTGCCCGGGTCGTTGGTGATAAACTCTCCCTTTTTGTCGTCATAGCCAGTGAATACCAGAAAATGGTAAAGTGGCCCCGGCTGTGTGTAATAGCGGTTGCCAAGCAGTCTTCCTGCCGCGGGCGCCAGAAGTATTTTTCCGTCCGAAAGCTGCTGCTTCATGTCCTCGATGCCGAAATCATAGACCACTTCAAATCCGGGAAAACCATAATATTCTTTTATAAGAGACGCGGTCCTTTCGGCGGTAAGGTTGTTGTGTCCGCCGTATTCCTTTCTCTGATACCGGATAAGCTGCATCATTTCCCAGCTTCCCGTTTCTTTGGTTATCTGTTTACCGTCCGCAAAACGCATCCCCATTACGATAGCCGCTTCCTCGCAGGCGTCCTGCCAGGGCTGGTCCCATTTTCCGAAAGGCGCCTGGCATAAGAAGGGAACGTTATGCGTAAAGGCGTACGGCCCCTCGACGAAGCTCGGGGCAAGCGCTAAAAGCAATATGCTAATTATGATCAACCTGCTTATTCTCATCAAATAAATTATAGCACAGCCGGCAGACTTTCCCCGCGAATTACGGTATAATAATATTAAGGAGAAATACCAATGTACAGAGAGCAGATCAAGGTTTTGGACTGCACCATACGCGACGGAGGTCTTATCAATAAACATGATTTTGATGACCGGTTTGTTCGCGAGGTTTATAAGGCGCTGGCTGTTTCCGGCGTCGATTATATGGAGATCGGCTATAAGAACTCCAGAGAGCTGTTTTCGCCAAAAGAGTATGGAAAATGGAAGTTTTGCGATGACGACGACATAAAAAGGATCATCGACGGCATAGAGACCAAGATGAAGATATCCGTCATGGTCGATATTGGCAGGGTGAACATTGATGACGTAAAGCCCAAAAAAGACAGCCCCGTCGACATGATCAGGACAGCCTGTTATGTCAAAGATGTTGATAAGGCGATTGCAATGATCAACCATTTTAGCGAAAAAGGCTATGAGACCACCTGCAACATCATGGCCATCTCCAAAACTATCGATAAGGAATTGAACGAAACGCTCCAACAGCTTGAGGAACAAACAAAGGCGCAAGCCATATATATTGTTGACAGCTATGGTTCTTTATATCAGGAAACCACCGAATTTTACATCAAAAAGTCCAAACAATATATCAAGACAAAAGAAGTGGGCTTCCACGGCCATAACAATCAGCAACTGGCTTTTTCAAATACTATCGAATCTATTATTCACGACGCCAATTATCTTGACGCGACTATCTATGGCATAGGCAGGGGGGCAGGCAATTGTCCCATTGAACTTTTGCTTGGTTTTCTCAAGAATCCCAAGTTTGACATCCGTCCCATCTATGACGTGATCTCCAGGGAATTCATCCCGCTCCTCAATAAGATCGAATGGGGCTATTTTATCCCCTATGCCATTACCGGCATGCTTGACGAGCATCCCAGAGCGGCCATAGCGTTGCGGGCCAGCCACCAAAAAGAGAACTATCGCGAATTCTACGAAGGCCTTGTCGGCGCGCAATGAACATGAAGGTCCTGGGGATTCTGCGCGGGGTCACTTCTGACGCCATCGAACCCATTGTCGAAACTGCGATCTCTTCCGGCCTGGAAACCATTGAGATCACCATGAACACGCCAGACGCTCCTTGTTTGATAAAGAAGGCGATAGGACATGCCAGGGGCCGGCTTGTGATCGGGGCGGGCACGGTGCTTAACAGGAAAGACCTGGCTTTTGCGCTTGAGGCAGGAGCCTCATTTATAGTAATGCCTGTCATAGAGGAAGAAGTTATCGCGCAATGCGTAAAAGATAATATCCCTGTTTTCCCCGGTGCGCTGACCCCTAACGAGATATTTAAAGCTTGGTCTTTGGGGGCTGCAATGGTGAAAGTCTTTCCCGCTAAATTCTTTGGTCCGAAGTATTTCAAGGAAATAAATGGGCCGTTCAATGATATAAAGCTTTTAGCCTGCGGTGGGGTTACGCCGGAAAACAAAAATGACTACTTGTCAAATGGAGCCAGCGCAATTTCATTTGGCAGCAGCGTCTTTAGGAAAGAATGGCTGGCAGAGGGCGATTTTGACCTGATAGGCGCGGCTATAAAGGCATTTATAGCCTAGTTCCCCTTGACATCAACTCTCACTTTAGTATACTTTTTGCATGATGAAGTTGATATGCTTACTTGTAGTAGGATATGGGCATGATGATGCCCGCCAATAAAGCCCTTAATCTTTGTATCGCCTTTGCCATGGTAATATTCATAGGTGTTCTGGACTATATGACCGGTTATCATCTTTCCTTTTCCGTTTTCTACCTGATACCCATACTTTTCGCGGTCTGGCATATCGGCATTTATTCGGGGCTGTTGGTGTCGTTATTGAGCGTTGTGATCTATGTTGTGTCAGATGTCATGTCTGGCTATATTTTTCCGGATAACTATATCCTTTTCTGGAACGCAGCTATCAGATTTGTTTTCTTTATTATAACCAGCTTCCTTTTGTGGCAGGTCGTAAAACTGCGCAGGGAAGAAAAAGAAACTGTCAGGTTTGTTGTGCACGACCTTCGTGCCCCGGTGATAAACATCATAATGATCGCGGAACTGATGAGGGGAAAATGCGGTGATATTACCGAATCGGCCAGGAAATATCTTGACAGCATAACACTTTCCTGCCAGCGGCTGGACAACCTTATAAATTCCATCCTCGATCTGGACATGCTAAAAACAAAAAGCCTTAAAATAAATCGGGAAAGCGTTTATATCAAGGAACTCATAGATACTTCTGTGCAGGTAGTATCTGTTTGGGCGGAAAGAAGCAATGTCAGGCTGGAGATGGAATACGGCAAAGACTCGCACCAGATAGAAACGGACAGGGTTCTCTTTATCCGTATTCTGGTAAATATCTTGAGCAACGCCATAAAAGTTAGCCCGAGCGGGTCAACTGTTATCCTGACCGCGTCGTGCTCCTCTGACCGTCTCAACCTGAGCGTGACTGACAATGGGCCGGGATTTGGGAATAATGTATTCAAAGGCATCGGCCTGGAGTTTTCCGAATTGGCTTGCAAGACGTTGGGCGGCAGGATAAAGTTTGAAAA
>JAHJBW010000178.1 GCA_018813405.1 Candidatus Margulisiibacteriota bacterium
GGGTTTGAGGTGGCTTTCAGTGTTATTGACGGTGTGGTAAAACCGCATGACGATGATATGCTCATCAAAAGAGTTGGGGTGGGCTGCGATAGCCCCGAGGTATTTGCGGCCAAGATAACTTCACTCTATCCTCGAATTATTAAAGGGCTCCGATCGGTGATAAAAAAATGAAAAAGAAGATACTGGTCTTTTATCATGGCAATACTTATGGGGGTATCGATACTTTTCTAAAGGGTCTGCTTCCTGCACTGGCCGACAATTTCAAGCTGGTGGTCGTTTCCATACATGACAGTACGGACATGATGGCCTTGCTCGATAAAGATAAAGTGGTTTTTTACAAGGTCCCGCTCAATAAGTGGTTTCTTGGCTTTGGGCTTTTCCATCTGGCAAGCTTGATCGTCAAAGAAAAGATCAATATTATCCTCTCCATGGAGCTTGTAATAAGCGGGCTGGTCAGGCCCATCAAGATTTTTTTCCCCCGCGTCAAACATGTTACTTCCGTATGTTGTGACGGAAGAGAGTTCAATAAAGATTCCCAGTCATTGCTCAACTTTTTCTTTACGACGCTAAACAAGTTGACTTTCTTCCTGGTCGATAAATATATTTGTATATCTAGATTTCTGGCGGATTCATATTTGATAGAAGAGGGTATCCCCAGGACAAGGATAGAAGTGATCTATCTTGGGGTTGATCATAATGCAAGCAATAATGTCTCAATGGTTGACAGGCCGTTTTCTCCCTTCCGGGTTGGTTATATTGGCCGCAGGTCGCACGAAAAAGGATTTGATATTTATCTGGAAGTGGCAAAACGATTTGTCGATCAGCAGGATAATTTTCAATTCAATTATGCTGGCGTTGGAGAGTTCTTTGAAAAACAGGCCCAGGAACTCTGCAAAGCCTTTCCTGGTTTTTTTGTGGATCGCGGATATTTTGCTGATGTCTCAAAATTCTACGAACAAATGGATTGCATAATCATACCATCCAGGAGCGAAGGGTTTTGCTACATTGTTCTCGAAGCTTACAAGTACGACAACCTGGTCGTTTCATCCGACGCGGGAGCATTGCCAGAGCTGGTTCAAGATGGTGAAAATGGCCTCATATGCCGCAGTGAGAATGTTGATGACTTTGTAAAGGCCCTGGCGCTTCTTCAGAAAGAGGCTGGCTTGAGAAAAAGATTGATCGACAACAGTAAATCCGCGCTTCAAAGGTTCAGTCTGAATAAAATGCAAGAAAACTATGTCGCGTTCTTTAAGGGAGTATAAGGTGTTATGCCGCTGGAATTCTTAATGATCTTTATCATCATTTGTGTTGCGGGCGTCGGCTTTCTGCTGGTACGGCCAAGATATCCCTATATATTATTCTCGATCTTCGCCCCCTTCAGCTATTATTATGCTTATCTAAGTTTGAATGCTTATGGCACAGGGACCGTTGTGGAAAAAAGCTTGAAGGACCTCTTCATCCTGGCAGTTTATGCCCTGTGGCTCCTGTACGTTTTTGTCTCAAAAAGAGTGAAATTCCCCGTTTTGCCGTCAACCTATTTGATATTCATGTTCGTCTGGATAGTTGTCCTGCAGGCTTTAAGGGCTTTTACCATCTCTAATTTCGCAGCGGTAATGGTAGTAAGGAACATGATAGAGTTTGTGCCGCTGGTCATACTGGTCCCCACTATCGTAAGGGACAGGAATGATCTCAGGTTCTTGTTAAAGCTTTCCCTTGCCTGCTTTGCGGTGGTTTTTTTGCTGGCTTATTATGAGGCTTTTTACCTGTTCAACGCGCATTATCTTGGCATCGAAAGGCTGCATTCCACATTGTTCAACCCAAACAATCTGGGCGTTTATCTTACTATGTTTTCCCTTTTACTAATAAGTTTATATCTTAGAAAGCAATATTTCTTCAACAGAATGCTTACGGCGGCATTGATCTTGGCGTCATTGATACCGCTCTTATTGACGTTGTCCAGATCTGCCCTGATAGCTTTTCTTGTCGGAACGTTCATGCTTTTTAAGATCAACGGCAGGCTCAAACAGCTCTTTGTGGTTGTGCCGTTACTTGTGATCGTGCTTTCTATCTTTATTGGCATCCTTGCTCAAAATATGATGTTGTCCAATATCAGTGACAGGTTCATCTTTTTGCCCGGTTCCGACAAAATGACCCATGCCACGGGCGGACGCTTTGCGATCTTTAAAAATAGCTATGATCTAGTAGTGGAAAGACCAGGTCTTTTATTTGTTGGAACGGCTTTTCAATCATTCAATCGCAATGATCGTTATAACTTTGCTTCGATCGTGTCGGAGAAGAGCTGGAGAGGGGTAGGTGGGATGTCAATGGATAATTACTATTTCTATTTATTGCTTGGCGGTGGAATAACCGTTTTATTCTTTTATTGCGCCATATTATGGATATTGTTCAAGGAAGCCATGCATATTTCCATGACTTCATCCGACACATTTTTACAGGCCATTAGCTCTGGCATTGCGGTTATCTTTGTTGTTTATGCTATCATTGGTATCTTTGGAGATGTTCTTGCCGCCTTTCCCGCTAATTTTTATTTCTGGAGCTTTATTGGCTTACTTATCGCCATTAAAAAGATGGAGTCTGAGGATCGGGTGGATATTGAAAAAAAGCTGTCATAGTGCTAAAATAACATATACCTGCAATGGTTAAAATTCTTTGATATTATCTAAAAAAATGAGAAAAATTAAGTGTTCATTAATATCTGACTTCAATATCGAGAATCTTGCCAGCCTGCTGATTGCTCGTGTCAGGCACCCTCAAATAGAGGTTGATGTTTCCCCCTATGGACAGGTTGTTCAGGCATTAATGACCGGCCATCCTGATGAGGCAGGCTTTCTGGTGGTCTGGACCAGGCCGCAATCTGTTATAGCTTCTTACCCGCACGGATCACTGGACGAAATGTTTAAAGAAGTGGATGCCTATTCGGATCTTCTAATAGAAAAGAGCAGGAAGGTCAAGGCTATTCTGGTCCCTGCCTGGACCGATCTTTTCTCGGGAAGAGGCCTTGGCCTGCTGGATTTGAAGCACGGAGTTGGCACAGGCAATATCCTTATGGCCCTTAACCTGAGGCTTGCGCGAAACCTGGATGCCGCCGGCAATATTTTCCTGATGGATGCGGGCAGGTGGGTCATCTCTGCCGGCAAGAACGCGTTCAATCCCAAATTGTGGTACATGGCCAAGATCGCGTTTAATATCGATGTTTTCAAAGAAGCGGTAAAAGATATTAAAGCTGCCGTAAATGCCATCCTTGGAGAAAGCAAAAAGCTTATTGTGCTTGATCTTGACGATACTCTATGGGGCGGCATTGTTGGCGATGTTGGCTGGGAAAACCTGAAGCTTGGCGGGCATGATTTTCAAGGAGAAGCCTTTGCGGATTTTCAGCGAGCGCTAAAGTCTTTCAAAGATCGAGGCATACTGCTTGCCATAGTCAGTAAAAATGAAGAATCGGTTGCGTTGGATGCCATTGAAAAGCACCCTGAAATGATATTAAAGAAAGATGACTTTGTCGGCTGGCGCATAAATTGGGGGGACAAGGCTCAAAATATTGTGGAGTTGGTCGGGGAACTCAACCTGGGCCTGCAGTCGGTGGTGTTCATTGACGACAACCCGGCTGAAAGGGCAAGGGTGGCCGAAGCCCTGCCAGAGGTGCTTGTCCCCGATTGGCCTGAAGATAAGATGCTCTATAAAAAAGCCCTGCTGGATCTCAGGTGTTTTGATGCGGTAACAATAGATCAAGACGATCTTCAGAGAACGAAAAGTTATCTCGATAATCAAAAGCGGGAAGCGGAAAAGAAAAGCTTTCCTACGATCGACGAATGGCTGAAAAGCCTGAATATGCGAATAGTTTTTGAGGATCTCAATAATGCCAACCTGCAAAGGATAGTGCAGTTGTTCAACAAGACCAATCAGATGAACCTTGCCACCCGCCGCCTTACCGAATCGGAGCTACTGCAATGGCTGGCAGTGCCCAACCGAAAGCTTTGGTCGGTTTCCATTTCTGACAGGTTTGGACATATGGGACTTACTGGTATAATAAGTATAGAGTTAAGTGACGGCAAAGTGTTCATAGTGGACTTTATTTTAAGCTGCCGCGCCATGGGACGCCGCGTCGAAAATGTCATGGTAGAAAAGGTCATTGAGTACGCTAAGCAAGCTGGCGTCCGCCATGTTTTGGCGAAATTTAAAGAAACAGAGAAGAACAAACCCTGTCTTGATTTTTGGAAGTCATCCGATTTTCAGCACTGTGTTGAAGAGAACATCTTCAGCCTGGAAATTGCGGGATGAAGTCAATCTTGACTGAACCTAAATTTGACAGCATAATAAGGAAATCGAATGGTAAAAATTAAATATAACGGCGCAAAAATAGCTGGGATCGTGACCGTCGTTCCGGAACACAAGCGGCGCATTGATGACGAAGTGCATTTATACGGCAACGATCCCAAGCAGATCGCGCGCATTAAGAATGTTATTGGCCTGAACGAAAGGTATGTTTCCGACGTGGATACTACCACCGCGGACCTGTGCCAGGAAGCGGCCATCATCTTGTTGAAAGGCCTAAATGTCAACATTCAGGATATTGACGGCATGATCCTTGTTACACAGACCCCAGACTATTATTCTCAGCCGTTCACGGCCGCCTGTTTACATGCCAAACTTGGCCTTTCAAAGGATTGTTTGGCCTATGATGTCAATCTGGGCTGTTCGGGTTTCGTGTATGGCCAATGGCTTGCCCATATGATGGTCTCGTCCGGGACATGCAAAAATGTTCTGCTTTTGGTGGGGGATACTACCAGTAAAATATGCCATCCCAGGGACAGGGCCGTTGCTCCATTGTTTGGCGATGCGGGGACAGCGACCCTGATACAGCGATCTCAGCAGGAAAACCCGACTTTTTTCACCCTGCACACCGATGGAACGGGATTTCACAATATCATCGTTCCGGCTGGCGGGTGCAGGATGCCCAGGTCTTCCGAGACCTCTATCGAGGTTGAATACGACGACGGAAACGTAAGGACCAAAGAACATCTCTACATGAACGGAGGCGAGGTGTTTAATTTTACGATGCGTGAACTGCCCCCGGCCATGAAGGAAATATTCGAATTTTCGGGCAAGACCATTGAACAGATCGATTATGTTGTTTTCCATCAGGCCAATAAGTATATTATAACCAATATTGCCAGAAGGCTGAATCTTCCCATGGACAAGGCTCCGGCCGAGACCACTGGAAGATATGGCAATCTCAGCTCTGCCTCTATACCGGCCACAATATGCGACGTGCTTTCAAATGAAGTTTCCTCTTCAAGCAAGGAGCTGGTCCTGGCCGGGTTCGGGGTAGGGTTTTCCTGGGCAACCTGTGCGGTTAAGCTTGACAGTATCTTTTGCCCCGAGGTACAGCTCTACAAAGGAAATGACAAATGACTAAACAGGAATTATTGAAAGAGATAAAGAACGCGCTTCAGAGGGACGATGATATTGCTGAAGATATGGAACTTGAATCTATAGAAGAGTGGGATTCTCTGGCGGCCCTTACTCTTCTTTCTCTTTATGACCAGCTTTTTTCCGTCACATTTACCATGGCCGAGATCGGCAAATGCAGGAAAGTATCTGACCTTGTTGCCCTGGTTGGGGATAAGGTGAGCTAATTATGATCAAATTTCAGAAAGAGGACAATTATCTTGTTACCGGGGCGTCGTCCGGCATTGGGCGTGCGATTGCCTCAAAGATCATAGAACTTGGCGGAAGCGTCATAGCTGTTGCTCGAAGGGAAGAAAAGCTAAATGAGCTTGGGGCAGTTAGCGAGGTGATCGATCTGTCCGCGAAAGTCGACGATCTATCTTCCTGGATGCTCGATCTTGCTAAAAAACATGGCAAGATCAAAGGGTTGGCGCTGTCTGCCGGCGTTCAGGAAACTGTCCCGCTAAGGGCCACCAATCTTTCAAAGGCCAGACAGCTTTTTGAGCTGAATTATTTTGCCAACCTGGCTTTGGCCAAGGGCTTTTGTGATAAAAGGGTCAATGCTGGCAGGGGCAGTTCAATGGTGTTCATTTCCTCCAATGCGGCTATTTCCGGTATGCCGGGACTTGTCAACTACAGCGCTTCAAAAGGGGCGCTGGATGCCGCTGTCAGGGCCATGGCGGCAGAGCTGGCTCGCGACGGGATCAGGGTCAACTCGGTATTGCCGGGCTTTGTAAGGACGGAAATGACCGAAAAATGGGGCAGTATGAACGGCCCGACTTATTTTGAAGAAATGGACAAGAAATATCCCCTCGGCATTGGACGGCCCGAACAGCTCTCTGGCGTTGCCTGTTTTTTGCTTTCCGATTCAGCAGGTTGGATAACAGGCCAGAATATAGTTGTTGATGGTGGAGGCAGTCTGTAATGCGGGACAAAGTAAAGGAAGTAATCCTAGAAGCCATAGTTGAGACAAATCAACTTATGCCCGAAGGCAAAAAGATCGAGCGTTCTTTAGAGGCAAAACTATCCGCTCCCGAGGGCAAGCTTGACTCGCTGTCTCTGGTGAACTTTATTGTTTGTCTGGAAGAGAAACTGGAAAAAAAACTTAACATTACCCTTGCGCTGGCAAATGGCGATACCATGACAGCCGGCAAAACCCCTTTTTCGGATGTGGATAATCTTTCCCAATATATCTGCGAGCTTATCAACAAAAGCAAGTAATGGCAAAAATAAAAAAAATCGATACCGACCGCATAAAAAAGATGCTCCAGGGAAAGATAAACTTTGACAAAAGATCTTATACCGATCAATTTAGCTTGCAAACCACCGAATTTTGGAACCAGGTCTTTGTTGATGGCGAGCGGAGAGGACGCGAGTATTTTGATTGGTACTACAGGAATAATCCGGCCGGTTTGGCCGAAATGTACGTGGCCTTATCAGA
>JAHJBW010000179.1 GCA_018813405.1 Candidatus Margulisiibacteriota bacterium
CGGCAAAGTACCCGGGACCAACCTTCTGTCTTTTACTTTTAAAGCTTTCCGGGCATCGCTTACCGGCATCCTGCCCAATCCCGCGCCTACAACCGCGGCCGAAAGGCGCCGCACCATTCGGTACAAAAACCCGCTGCCCACAAAAGCAAATTCAAACGTTCGTCCAAAACCCTTGAATTTCCTTTCTTTTATTTCCGCTTCAAATATCTTCCTGACAGTGTTCTCTTCTTTGCTTATCCGCGCCGTGAATGACCAAAAATCGTGTTCGCCGACCAGGCTGGCCATCGTTTCCTTCATTTCCGCCAGGGAAAGGGGCCTTTTTTCGTGATAAACAAACCTTACAAGATTATACGGCACCCTGGCCCCGTTAAACACCGTATATACATATCTTTTTTGTTTGGCCGATTTTCTGGCATGAAAACCATCCTCGACCTCCATTGCCTTTAGTGCCTGGATGTCTTTTGGCAAAAAAGCATTCAGGGCCTCCGGCATTTTTTCTGCCGGGATCCTGGTCGTGGACCTGAAGTTAACTACCTGTCCCAGGGCATGTACGCCGGCATCGGTCCTGCCTGACCCGTACACCACTACTTCTTCCCCCGTCAATTCTTTCAAAGATCTTTCAAGTTCGCCTTGAATGGTCCGCACTTCGGGCTGTCTGCTAAAACCATAGTATTCCGTACCATCGTACTGGACAACCAGCCGAAAGTTTTTCTTCATACCAGCTCAAGGACGCACATGGGAGTAGCATCCCCGCGCCTCAAGCCGATCCTGGTAATTCGAGTATATCCGCCCGGCCTGCCTTCATAGCGGGTCTTGGCCATTTCGCATATTTTTCCAATAAGCTTCGCGTCCTTTATGACTCGGGCCATCATTCGGCGGTTATGCACCGAATCCTTTTTGGCCTTCGAGATCAACCTGTCGCTTATCCTGCGCACCTGCTTGGCCCTGGTAACGGTCATCTTGATCTTTTCGTGCTCAAAAAGCGCCGTGGTCTGGGCGTAAAGCATGGCCAGACGCCCTTCGGTCGGCTTGTTAAGCTTTTTGATCTTTCTCTTATGCCTCATTCTTTGGTTCCTCGCCTCTTAGGGATATTTTATATTCGGCAAGCTTTTCCCTGACTTCGTCAAGGGATTTGGCGCCGAAATTCTTCAGCTTCATCATGTCCTCAAGAGAATAAGAGAGCAGTTCCCTGACAGTATTGATGTTCTCTTTCTTAAGGCAGTTCAACGACCTGGCCGAAAGCTCAAGGTCTTCCAGGCTCATCTCCAGCACGGACTGGGGGATCTCTTCTTTCCGCACCAATTCGGCCGGAATATCCCTTTCCCTGCCCAGGTTGACGAACAGGTCAATGTGGCCGGCCAGTACTTTAGCGGATTCCCTCATGGCTTCGTCCGGCTTTATGGAGCCGTCGGTCCACACCTGAAGGGTCAGCCTGTCATAGTTGATCTCTTGTCCCACACGGGTTTCTTCGATGGAGATATTCACCTTTTTTACGGGAGTATAGATGGAATCGATGGGAATAAAGCCCACCGGCAGATTGGCCTTTTTGTTCTTTTCCGAAGTTGAAAAGCCTTTTCCTTTTTCAACCATCATTTCTATCTTCAGCTTGCCCCCGTTGTCCAGGTTGGCAATAACTTTGTCGGGATTCACGATCTCTATTTCCGCGTCGTGTTCAATGTCGCCCGCTTTTATCTCGCCTTTTTTGCTGGCCTTTATATGGACCATCTTTGGCACATCCGAATGGCATCTGAACACTATCTCTTTAAGGTTCAAGATTATCTGAAGGGTATCCTCAACTACTCCGGGTATGGTCGAGAACTCGTGGGTAACGCCGTCTATCTTGATAGATGTTATGGCCGCCCCCGGAAGGGAAGATAAAAGCACTCTTCTTAAAGAGTTCCCCAAAGTCGCTCCGTATCCCCGCTCTAAGGGTTCCACCACAAATCTTCCGTATCCGGAAGATTCTTCTTCGTACCGAACCCATGGCTTTTCTCCAAGCATTATCATTTATTTTCCTCCCTGTTTATTGCGAATAATACTCGACTATCAATGAATATTCTATACCCGAACCGACAGCATCCTCGCCGCCGGGCACTCGAGAAAGTTTGCCTTCCAAGCTATTCTCGTCAAGAAGCAGCCAGGCAGGAGGATTGAAATCCTTGAGCCTGTCCCTGACCCTGTCAAGCTTTTTCGGGGCCAAAGCTATGGCTTCCTCGGCCTTGCACTGGTAGGAAGGTATGTTGACCTTTTTGCCGTTGACCCTGACATGGCCGTGGCGGACCATTTGTCTGGCCTCCCTGCGGCTTTGCCCGTATCCCAGCCTGAAAACCACATTGTCCAGCCTTCTTTCCAGCAATTCAAAAAGTATGTCGCCGGTGACGCCGCGCTTGCGGACAGCCGTAGCGAACAGGCTGCTGAACTGCCTCTCGGAAAGACCATAGGTCCTGCGGGCCTTTTGCTTTTCCCTCATTCGCCTGCCGTATTCTGTGGGCCTGGAAGGCGCCGCGCCGTGCTGCCCAGGAGGATAGTTCCTTGATTCGAAAGAACATTTCGGGCTGCTGCAGCGGTCACCCTTTAAGAACAACTTCTGTCGTTCCCTCCTGCATAACTTACATGCTGCTCTGTTGTCTTTAGCCAAAACTTACACCCTCCTTCTCTTCTTAGGACGGCAGCCATTGTGAGGAATGGGCGTCACATCCTTTATTGAATTTATGCCAAGACCGGCCGCCTGCAAGGCCCTGATGGCGGTTTCCCTTCCGGCTCCCGGCCCTTTCACGAAAACATCAACTTCCATGACGCCAGCCTCTCTTGCCGCGCGGCCGGCGGTTTCGGCTGCCAGCTGCGCCGCGAAAGGAGTACCTTTTTTGGTGCCCTTAAAACCTACCGCCCCGGACGAAGACGCGACAATGGCGCCTCCGGCTGGATCGGTGATAGTGATGATGGTATTGTTGAAAGTGGCTTTGATATGGGCCACTCCCCTGCTGACCCCCCTGCGTTTAATCTTGCCTTTTTTTATCTCAGCCATTTATTTCTCCTCTTTCTTTCCCCTGCCAACGGTCTTGCGCTTTCCACGCCTGGTCCTGCCGTTGGTGCGAGTTCTCTGTCCCCTGGCAGGCAGGCCCTTCTTGTGCCTGATGCCGCGGTAGGCCCCTATGTCGATAAGCCTTTTAATGTCCATGGAAACCTCTTTTCTAAGGTCTCCTTCTACCACGACCTGCTTGAGGGCGTCCCTGAGCTTGACCACGTCAGACTCGGAAAGGTCCTTCACCTTAATGCTGCCATCAACACCGATCTTGTCCAATATCACTTTACTGAGCGACCTTCCTATGCCGTAAATGTAGGTCAGCCCTATCTCTATCCTTTTATTCGCGGGTAAATCTACCCCTGCAAGTCTCGCCATTTTTCCCTCCTAGTTAGCCTTGTCGTTGTTTATGTTTTGGATTGGCGCAAATGACCCTGATCCGCCCGTGCCTGCGGATTATTTTGCATTTGTCACAAATCTTTTTTACTGACGGTCTGACTTTCATTTTTTTTACCTCAATCTATAGGTTATTCTTCCCCTGGTCAGGTCATAAGGGGAAAGCTCTACTTTGACCTTGTCCCCCGGCAATATGCGTATAAAATGCTTCCTGATCTTGCCGGAAACATGCGCCAGGATTATCTGTCCGGTCTCCACCCTGACACGGAACACCGCATTCGGCAAAGATTCGGTTATTTCACCTTCCAGCTCTATTACATCTTTTGAAGCCATGTTAATATCTCCGCCTCTCCCTTTCTTACCAGTATGGTATGTTCAAAATGGGCTGACAGGCTCCTGTCCTCCGTTATTATCGTCCACTTGTCTGCCAGCATCCTTATGTTGGAGCCGCCCACATTCAACATCGGCTCAATGGCCAGCACCATGTTCTCTTTAAGCAAAGGGCCGTGTCCTGGTTCCCCAAAATTAGGTATCAACGGGTCTTCGTGCAACTCGATCCCGACACCGTGTCCATAAAGGTCGCGGACTACCGAGAATCCGTGCCTCTCCGCGACCTTTTCAATGGCCGCTGAAATATCTCCCAAATGGTTCCCGTCCCTGGCCTGCGTTATCCCCGCCGCCAGCGCTTCTTCGGTTGACTTCAGAAGCTTCCGGGTCTTTTTGGGTATTTCACCGACCGCAAAGGTCCTGGCCGCGTCACCGTAATAACCGTTGACCTTTGCTCCAATATCAAGTCCCAGGATATCTCCAGCTTTCAAGACCGCCCTGCCCGGAAGCCCGTGGACCACTTCGTGGTTCAGGGAGGTGCAGGTAGCGTACTTATAACCGCGATACCCTATAAAGGCCGGCTCACCGCCGTTATCCCTTATGTACCCTTCTACAAATTTATCAAGTTCCCCGGTTGAAACTCCCGGCCCTATCCTGGTCTCAACCTCTCTCAAAGCCCCTGCCACTATCTGGCACGCAGACCTTATATTCTCGATCTGCTCAGGGGTTTTGACTATTATCATACGCCCCCGATAGCGGTAACCAGTCGGCCAAAAACCTCGTCGATTCCGGCATTGGCGTCGATCCTTATAAGTTTTCCCTTGTAATGTTCCAGCAAGGGTATCGTGCTTTTCTCGTAAACTTCGAAACGCGTTTTCATTACTTCGGGATCATCGTCCTTCCGCTGATAAAGCTCGCCGCCGCAGCGGTCGCAGACATTTTCTTTTTTAGGAGGATTATGTTTCAGGTGAAATACCGCCCCGCATTGCTTGCAGCTGCGCCTGTCTACGTTCCTTTTTACCACAGTCTCCAGCGGCACAGAAAAATAGACAACCTTGAAATCTTTGCCCGCCAACACATCGTCAAGCGCCGCGGCCTGCACCGATGAGCGGGGATAACCATCCAGTATGAAACCGACCTCGCAGTCCCGGCGGCCGATCCGCTCGGCGACTATCCTGTTGGTGACCTCGTCGGGCACAAGATTTCCGGCCTCAATATATCCCTTGACCAATTTGCCAAGCTCGCTTTCGTCCCTGACCGCTTCGCGAAAGATGTCGCCCACCGCTATATGCGGCAGTCCGTTGCGGTCGGCCAGTTTTTTTGCCTGGGTGCCCTTGCCAGAACCGGGCGCCCCCAAAAATATCAATATCATGCCAGAAGTCCCTCGTATTGCCTGCTTAACAGGTGCGTTTCTATCTGTCTGACCAGATCAAGCGCCACGCCCACCATAATAAGCAGTGCCGTACTGCCCAACCCCTGGAAACTGGTGATATGGGTCAGTTTTTCGACTATGGTCGGCGTTATGGCGATTATACCCAAAAACAGCGCGCCCACAAATGTCAGGCGAGTAATAACATATTCAAAGTATTCGGCAGTGGGCTTGCCGGGAC
>JAHJBW010000017.1 GCA_018813405.1 Candidatus Margulisiibacteriota bacterium
CCGATCTATGGCCTTGACCGCGACGAGCTTCGCGCCATAGGTGAACACCTCACAAAAGCCGGTGTAGAGTTTAAGCACAACAAACGCCTTGCCATGCTCATAGCCCGCAACATGGACGTTGACGGCTATGCCGACGGCAACATGGACAAAGAGCTTGTGGAATTTGTTGAGACCATCAACTGGTACGCCAAAGGGCATCATGTAAGTTTTGAACAGGCGCTTGAAATTTACGCGGCTTCCGGCAAGTTCAAGATGGTGGACGAAAATGTCCACACCACCACTGTCTCCATGCTCCGTGACGGCGACTTCAAAGATTTCATGGCCAAAGACCCCGCTCAGTACACCCTTTCCGCCATTACCGCCTGCCTGAAGAACGACCAGGTAAAAGCGGTCATAACCGAATACATAGCTAAAAAGTTCGGTATAGTTGACGATGCCAAAACCCTTTCAAAACAACAGGTTGAAGAGGTTTTGGACATACTGGCCTGTCTGCCCGACATCAACGAGCTGGAGGCTGATATCAAAGCCGAATACTTTGGCGTAAAGACCAGGATCGAACACAAGTATGAGGGCGAGCGCACCGCCGAGAACACCATTAAATGGCTGCATGGCGAGAAGGTGGAAAAGAAAGCGGCTGAAAAGGCAGGGGCCAAGGACGCCAGCACCTTTATTGAAAAGCAGAATGAGCTTGAAAAAGCTCAGGCAAGCGGCGATAAGGCTGGTGAAATAACGGCTATCTGCGAATTGTTGACCCTGTTACGCACGACCAAGCCCACGGGCTTGACCAAGCCCTGGGATGTTGCCTACCAACTTACCCTGACGCAGGTGCTAAGCAAAAAGGATGAATATCTGAAAATCGCCAGTGATGGAACCAAAGAAAAGCTTGCTGACGAGTTGACCGCTGCTTTGAGCGAGCCTAAACTGCTTGCTGATCCGCAGAATACGATCATGGCTAACAAGGGCTTGATAGCTATTCAGACCGTGGTGGAGATCAAGAAATTCAAGGGCGAAAGCGCCACTGCGATACAATCCTATATCGATACACAGGCTTTTCCGATCCTTTCTTCCTCCGTATGGAGTGGAAATGAAGGGGAAAAAGCCAGATTTGCCCTGACCATTGCCGAAGCTAAAGCTGGGCTTTTTGTGACGGCCAATGAGAATGGAAATAAAATGACCGAAGGTCTTGATATATCAAAAGAAGTGGCCATCATGAAAGAGAACTGGCAAGCGAAGATATCAGTTGATAATGGGGAAATACTCTTCAAAAGGATCATAGATGATCAGATCGGCGATCTGGCGATAAAGAGAAAATTCACTCCCAAGGAAATCTCCCGGGTTTATATTGCTGCCGAGCTTGTCAAAGAAAATGCCCTGGCTGATGAGGGAGTACAAAGACTCTCTTCCGTTGCATACAATAATGCATTTGCGGCTACTACTGCCGATAATGATTTGGGGAGAATATCTGCTCCTAAAGCTTCCGGGAAGCCTGCAAGAAAAGCTCGCCGGCCGAATGCAAAAGAAGCTCCAGCGCCTTCTGCTCCCAAAGAGAGCGGGGGAGCGGCAAAGATGATCGATGGTTTTAAGGTAACAATGGTGGGCGGTCGAATAAAGGCTAATGGGGTTACCATCGCAACAAGAACAGGCGGAAAATGGGTGTTCAATGGCCTTGTCAATATCCCCGAAAGCAAAGTAAGGGCTGCCTTCGGACTATAAATGTTCCTTTTTTGTGGAGGATAAATTCATCCAATGAATGTTGTAGGTAAAGTAAAACCAAATACAACTCCTCGGTCAGCGGATAATACCAATTATCTTGATCTGGCCAGCCTGCTGCTTAAAAGCAATATTAACCTTTATATAATGGACAAGAATGGAGATGTTGATGTTGCCGCCACCATTGAAAAGGTCAAGGGCTTTCTTCAAAAAGAAAAGCTTGCTCCCACAGAAGCCTCAATAAAGGAATATCTGCGTTCTCGGTCCGCTGACGCTGAATTGCTTTCTTCGATCGATCAATTCCGCTCCCTTTTCAACCTTTCGATATCAAAGGAGGACCTTCCTGCTTTCCTGGCCGGGATCTTTGCTGTCGAAGCTTCTGCCATTGACCTGAAAGCCAGAATAGATGGACTTGTAGATCTCTACAAGAATTATCGCAATGGGCTGGCTTCTTATGCTATTATCCCCGCGCATATCGATGAAAAAGAGCCGATTTTTTCTGAAACCGAAAAAGCAAATATAGAGAAAAATGCCAGCGAGTTAATTAATAGTCTTTTGATTAAATATTATACAATTGAAAGGGGGTTAAAAAAATATGAAAAATA
>JAHJBW010000180.1 GCA_018813405.1 Candidatus Margulisiibacteriota bacterium
AAGGCGATTTCCTCGGCGCCCTTAAAGAGCTGGCGCGGCTGACCCAGCCGGTCCACGAATTCTTTGAAAAGGTGCTGGTCATGCACGAAGACGAAAGGATCAAGACCAACCGCCTGGCGCTTTTAAAGTCTATTAACAACACCTTCCTCAACTTTGCCGACCTGGCCAAAATTGTGTTATAATAGATAGGAGGGCAAAACAGACAAATGAAAATGTCGTGCTTACTCTCGCCCACACTGCGAGAGGATCCCTCGGAGGCCGAGGTCGCGTCACACAGGCTGATGCTTCGAGCGGGGATGATACGGAAGCTAGCCGCGGGGGTCTACAACTACTTACCCCTTGGATATCGTGTAATCTATAAAGTCTCCCGGATAATCCGCCAGGAAATGAACCGCTCAGGCGCCCAGGAACTGCTAATGCCAACCCTTTTACCCCGTGAAATATGGGAAGAGTCCGGCCGCTGGGGTGTTTACGGCAAAGAGCTCTTTCGCATCAAAGACCGCCATGACCACGAGTTTTGCCTTGGCCCCACGCACGAAGAAGACATTACTTCCATAGCGCGTGATTCGCTTCGTTCTTACAAACAGCTTCCAGTTAACCTTTACCAGATCCAGACCAAGTTCCGCGACGAGATACGCCCGCGCTTTGGCATTATGCGCTGCCGCGAGTTTATCATGAAAGATTCCTATTCCTTCCATTCTTCAGAGGAAAGCCTGGATAAAGAATACAAGAACATGTTCGACACCTATTGCCGCATCTTTGACCGCCTGGGGTTGAAATACAAGGTGGTCGAAGCCGATTCCGGCGCCATTGGCGGCGGGTTTTCTCAGGAGTTTATGGTACTGGCCGACACCGGCGAAGAAGAAATATTCTACTGCGAAAGCTGTGGTTACGCCGCCAGCCGCGAATCAGCCGGCATAGGCGAATACGCTGTTCAAAAAAATGTAGGGCAAGGGCTGGTCCCTTGCCGCGAGGTCAAAACCCCCGACAAGAAGAGCATTGAAGAAGTATCAGCATTCTTGAAGATCAAGCCCACACAAATGATCAAAACCCTTATTTATGAAACGGAAAAGGGAGCGGTCGCGGCCCTTGTCCGCGGGGATCACGATGTCAATGAGGCAAAGCTCAAGAAGCTCCTGGGAGCAGAGGACCTTCGCCTTGCCGACGAAAAAGTTATTGAAAAGATCACCAAGGCCCCTGTGGGCTTTGCCGGGCCGGTAGGCCTTAAGGATGTCAAGATAGTGGCTGACAATGTCGTGCCCACCATCGAGGACGGCGCGACCGGCGCCAATCGAAAAGACTTTCACCTGACCAATGTTGCCTATGGCCGCGACTTCAAGGCTGACCAGGTTGGCGATATCCGCTATGCAGTTCACGGTGATGTTTGCAAAAAATGCGGCAAGGGAAAATTTGCCGTCACCCGCGGCATTGAAGTAGGTCACATCTTCAAGCTGGGCACCAAGTATTCTAAAAAGATGAAAGCAACCTATTTGGATGAGAACAATAAAGAGCAACCCTTTATCATGGGGTGCTACGGCATAGGCGTTGGCAGGACCGCGGCCGCGGCCATTGAACAGAACCATGACAAAGACGGCATTATCTGGCCAGAGGCAATTGCTCCTTTTAAAGTTGCGGTCGTTCCCGTAAATAACAGTGACGAAGAGCAGATGAAGGTCGCGGAAAAAATATACGCTGACCTTAGCACTAAACCAGAACTTACAGGAGAAGTGCTTTTTGACGACCGTGACGGCAGGGTGGGGGTCAAGCTAAAAGACATCGACCTTATTGGCATTCCTACCAAGATAATTATCGGGCCAAAGGGGCTCAAAGATGGTAAGGTTGAGGTAAAGGACAGGAAGACGGGGAACATGAGGTTGGTGGAGATTGGAAGAATACAGTTTCAATAAATTCCCACACCAAAACCCCACCTGCTCGGGCGGGGTATTTTGGTATGGGAATAAACTTGTCGAAATATTCAGGCAATGTTACTATGTTATTATTGTTAATAATGTCTGTGTTGATGGAGGGAAAACATGAGCAAAACTAATATAAAAAAAGGAATTACCGTTAAGCTTCCTGTAATTAATTTAGAAACCCCATATAAACTTAACCAACCTGTTGTAATAATTCCTGAAGATGAATATAATGAACTTCTTGAAGATATTCAAGACTTGCGTGACGCACTTAAAGCAGAAGAGGAATATATAGTAGAAGGTGGAAAACTGTTTTCTGATTACGATAAAAAGCGAAAAAAAATCAGCAAATGAAGTATACCATTAAAATTGCTTCTAAGCGCATAGAGAAACATTTGGATTCTTTACCTCAAAAAGAATATCTGCGAATTAGAAGCAAAATTCTTTCTTTATCAAATAATCCCAGGCCGCAGGGCGTCAAAAAGATTAGCGACAGAGTTCATCGTGTTAGAATCGGTAACTACAGGGTAATCTACAGTATTTTTGAAAAAGAGAAAACAATACTTATTGATAAGGTTGCCAGGCGAGATGAAAGTACGTATAAATAGTATTTCCAGCCCAAATCTGGTATAATATATATGTATTTGCTACCGCAGGAGGATGGGTTAACATAGTGAAAAGGATTCACTTTCTAGCCTCTATTTTTTCTACAGCCGCACTGTATCCTGGATCACCACAACCATTTTTCAAGCCCGGTTTATATTTTTCCGGAGGAGCATTTTAATGTGCGGAATCTTTGGTATCTCGGCCAAGCAGAACATTGTTGAAGACCTTTTCCTGGGAATATTTTACCTTCAGCACCGGGGACAGAAATATTGCGGCATATCCACCTCGGATCTTAACAGCATAAAAATACGCACCCACCGCGGGCTGGTCAGGGCGACCTTTACGAACGATCTGGGGGGGCTTGAGGGCAACATGGGCATTGGTCACACTTCCCTGAAGGACCGCCAGCCGCTCAAGCTTGATTCCAAAATGGGAGAATTCACTATCTGTTTTGAAGGCAATATTGTAAACGTCAAAGAACTTGTCACCGAGCTTAAGTCCCAGGGACATTCCTTTTATACCGACTCGGATGTCGAGGTCATCGCCAAGCTCATAGCGCAGGGGAACGGTTTTGTCGACGGCATAGAAAAGATGGCGGCAAAACTTCGCGGCGCCTACGCGCTGGTAATATTGGCCCGGGACAAAATATTTGCCGCTCGAGATAAATATGCCTTTCGTCCCATGGTTATTGGCAGAAAGGACGGCGCTGTGGCCGTGGCTTCCGAATCCTGCGCCTTTGTTAATCTTGGCTTTGAAATTGAAAGGGACGTTAAACCGGGTGAAATACTCGAAATAGATGACTCGCGCTACGAGACAAAAAAAATACTAAAAGCCGACTTCACGCAATATTGCGCTTTTGAATGGATATATACAGCCAATGTCGCGTCTACCATCGATGGGCTTTCGGTCGACATTGCCCGCCGCAACATGGGTGCGGCCCTGGCAAAACGCTATCCTGTCGAAGCGGATATCGTGGCGGCAGTGCCCAATTCCGGCATAGGCCATGCCATTGGCTATTCCCATGAGTCCGGCATCCCCTATGACAATGTTTTTATCAAATACGATTACGCCAGCCGCAGTTATACACAGCCCACTCAGGCCGAGCGCGACCGCGAAGCCAAAATAAAGCTTATCCCCGTGCCGGCCAAGATCGAAGGAAAACGAGTGATCATATGCGATGACTCCATCGTGCGCGGCACGCAGATGAAAAACGATCTTGTGGTAAAATTAAAGAAGAACGGCGTTAAAGAGATACATGTCAGGGTTGCCTGTCCTTTGCTAAAGGCGCCTTGCCTTTACGGTGTCGCCACCCGCTCAAAGAGCGAGCTGGCGGCCCATGAAAAAACCGTTGAACAGATCAGGCAGTATATCGGCGTGGATTCGCTGGCCTTTAACACCCCCGAAGACCTGGGCAAGGCTATTGGAAGACCGCTCGACCAGATCTGCTATTCATGTGTATCGGACGAGTACAGGGTATGATAAAAGAATATTGCGGAGTATTTGGAATATATGGGATCAAAGATGAACCGGTAGCAAAAAATGTCTACTACGGGCTCTTTGCCCTTCAGCACCGCGGGCAGGAATCTGCCGGCATAGCCACTTCGGACGGCAATGTAATATCCCAGTTCAAGGACCTGGGCCTGGTCAATCAGGTTTTCAACGAAAGGTCTCTGCGCAATCTTAAAGGCAGGATCGCCATTGGCCATGTCAGATATTCCACGACAGGGTCCAGCACCATAGAGAACGCCCAACCCATAGTCATAGACACCAAATACGGCGCCATTGCGCTGGCGCATAACGGCAACCTGGTGAATTCGGGGGACCTGCGCCACGAGCTGAAGAGCCGCGGACTTAGTTTTAGCGGCACCTCGGACTCGGAAATAATGGCCGCTATGATAGCGACCTCGGGCAAAGAGAACTTTGAAGAGGCGCTGGTTGACACGTTAAAGCTGTGCCAGGGAGCATATTCGCTGGTCATCATGAAGAACGACAGGATCATTGCTGTGCGCGACCCGCACGGGTTGCGGCCTCTTTGCATAGGCAAGACAGAAAGCTCTTATGTGGTATCGTCCGAGACCTGCGCGCTTGATATTCTGGGAGCCAATTTCGTAAGGGATGTCAGCAACGGAGAGATAGTGATAATAGACTCTTCGGGCCTCCGCTCCAGCACCTGGGACATTTCGGCCAAAGAAGCCCTTTGTGTTTTTGAATTCATCTACTTCGCCCGTCCCGACAGCGTCTTAAAAGGGCGCAGTGTCTATGATGCCAGGTTCAACCTGGGTAAATTTCTGGCTAAAGAGCACCCCGTAGAAGCGGATGTGGTGATCCCTGTGCCGGAATCCGGTGTCCCTGCCGCCATAGGTTTTGCGGCTGAATCCAAAATACCTTTTGGTGAAGGCCTTATCAAGAACAGGTATGTGGGCAGGACATTCATACAGCCCAGCCAGGAGATAAGGGACATGGGCGTCAAGCTAAAGCTCAACCCCATACGCGACGCGGTCAGGGGCAAAAAGATAGTGATCGTCGACGATTCCATAGTCAGGGGGACAACTTCCCGGCAGATCGTCAAATTATTGCACGAGGCCGGGGCGAGGGAAGTCCACATGAGGGTCTCGTCGCCGCCCAACCTGAATCCCTGCTACTACGGGATAGACACGGCTACCCGGGCAGAACTTATCGCGGCAAATCTTTCTATTGAAGGTATAAGGAAATATCTTGATGTGGACTCTCTGGGATATCTTAGTGTTGATAGCCTTAAAAAAGCCGTCGATCTTCCCAAAGATTCCATGTGCATGGCCTGCCTGGACGGCAAATACCCGGTAAAAGTTCCGGAAAGACTGGAAAATCTTAAATTATTGTTCAGGGAAACATGAAATAATTTTCATTGATAATTGATCAAGGAGGTGACTCGAGGATGGCAGAGGGAAAAGGATATCCAAAATGCCAGCAGTGCGGCAAGGCCGAATTGGTACCGTTGTCCGATTTCAGCAACAATTCAGTATCCATCAGATACAAGGCATGGGCCTGCACCAATAAGGATTGCAGGTTCTTTGTTGTATTGCGCGGCGGCGACGTTTATTATGGTACCGCCACATCAGAAAGCGCTCGCTAAGAAAGGATAAGGCATGGAAACCTACAAGAACGCGGGGGTGGACATTGAGGCCGGCTACGAGGCTGTCCGCCGCATCAAAAAACTGGTCCGCTCAACTTATAACAGGGGAGTGATAGGCGACATAGGTCTTTTTGGCGGTTGTTATGCCGTCAACAAGTCGCAGGTGCTGGTTTCCGCCACCGACGGGGTGGGGACAAAGCTTAAACTGGCTTTTATGATGGGCCGCCATGACACCATAGGGATCGATCTTGTGGCCATGAACGTGGACGATATTGTGGCTGTGGGAGCCAGGCCTCTATTCTTTCTGGACTATATCGCGTGTAACAAGCTTGAACCAGGGCTTATAGAAAAGATCGTTTCAGGGATCGCGGCCGGATGCAAGACTTCCGGCTGCGCCCTGATCGGCGGGGAGACAGCCGAGCTTTCCGATATGTACAAGAAGGACGAATACGATTTGGCGGGCTTTGCCGTGGGAGTGGTCGACAGGAAAAAGATCATCAATGGCAAAAGTATACGGCCCGGCGATGTTGTGATCGGACTTCAGTCTTCGGGCCTGCACAGCAACGGCTATTCGCTGGCCAGGAAGATCATCTTCAATATTGGAAAGTTCAAGCCGCAGGACCATGTGAAAGGTTTAAAGAAAACGATCGGAGAAGAACTTCTTACCCCCACCAAAATATACGCGCCGTCCATTTTAAAACTTATTGACAAAGTAAAGGTCAAAGGCATCGCGCATATTACCGGCGGGGGATTGAGGGAGAATATCGAACGGCTGCTGCCCCCGGGCTGTCAGGCGGTCATTGACCGCTTTTCCTGGAAGCCCCAGGCCATTTTTCAGATACTTCAGCTTTACGGCCGCGTGGCCACGGAGGAAATGTTTAAAACTTTCAACATGGGCATTGGCATGGCCGTGGTGGTGGCTAAAAAGGATGTCAATAAGACCTTGAATTTGCTCCAAAAGTCCGGGGATAGATCATTTGTGATCGGTAATATCCAAAAAGGGAAAAAGGAAGTTTTGATCAATTCCAGGGTTATATGAAATGGCCAATAAAAAAGTTTCTTTAAGGAACAAGGTCACCCTGTTTACCATAACGGTCATATTTGCCTGCGTAATAGTGCTTTCGCTTATCTATTATGAAAATTCCCGTCACGCTTTGATGGAGTCACTGCGTTCCGAGCTCAGGGACGTTGCTACCGCGCTTTCGATGAGCGTTACACCCGGTGAAATAAGGGAGGTTCTGGCTCAAGGGCCGACCTCAAAAGCTTATTGGGACATGAAGGCGCGACTGCGGGGCTACACAAAGGTCGGAATGGGCAAAATATACGGTGTTTATATACTTGTCCCGACCGGCAGGAAAGATGTTTGGGAATTTGTGGCCGATGACGTCATGTTCTCTCCTGGCAGGACAGCGCATATTCATGAAGAATACGATGTTACCGAGTTTCCCGAGATGCGCAAGGGCCTGTATGAGCCAGCGGCGGACAGGGAGATCAATCAGGATAAATGGGGATGGTGGCTTTCGGGTTATGCCCCGATACCCGATGAAAAGGGCGAACCTTTTGCCGTTCTGGGCGTTGACATGACCGCTTCCATGGTCAACGGGCTCAAGAAACAAATATTGCGTCTTTCTCTTTTATTCCTGGGGTTGGGCGCCATCTTTTCTATTGTCCTGGGCCGCTTTGCCGCGCTTACGCTGACCAGGCCAATTTTGTCATTGCACGAAGGCGTCAGCAGCATAATGAAAGGCAAGTACGGGAAGCAGATCGACATAAAATGCAACGATGAGCTGGGTGACCTTATCGATACATATAATGAAATGTCAAAAAAGTTGAGCCAGCTGGACAAGCTCAAGTTTGAATTTCTGACGCTGGTCTCTCACGAGTTTTACACGCCTCTTACTCCCATCATTGATGGTATCGAGCAGTTGAAGGAAGGCAAGCTGGACCTCAACGACAGACAGAGCGTGGCGGCCATTGTAGAAAATTCCGCCAAGCGCATGCATCGCATGATAAAAGAAGTACTGGACTTTTCATGGCTGGAAATAAAGGAATGGCGGCTTTCAAAAGGACCGGTAGACCCTGGCGGGCTGGTCAGGGAGATGGTTGAGAAATACGGGGAGAATATGATCAGCCTTGACGTAGATGCCGATCTCCCTCTTTTGCAGCTGGACAGGGACCAGATGATCCGCGCTCTGGGTCAGCTGTTAGATAATTCCATGAAATTTAGCGGGCCGCATGGCAGGATATCTGTCTCGGTGTCAGCCGTAAACGGCGGGGTCGAGATCCGTGTTGCCGATGACGGCGAAGGCATTGAAGCCAGGGATATCGAAAAGATATTTGACGGCTTTTATCAGGCCGAAGACCTTTTAGTACGCAGGCACGGCGGCGTTAGCCTGGGATTGGCCATAGCCAAAAGGATAGTCGATGCCCATGGAGGCAGAATACGCGCCGAATCTGCCGGTCACGGAAAAGGCAGCTGTTTCATCATATTCCTTCCGGTATGATATAATTAAACGTTATGACCAGACTGGCGATCCTTATATCGGGAACAGGCACTAATATGCAGGCCATCATTGACGCTTGTGAGCGTAAAGAGGTCCCTGCACAGGTCACCGTAGTTATCAGCGACAAACCTGATGCGCCGGGGCTGGAACGGGCCAAAAAGCACCGCATTCCTGCCGTTGTGTTCGAACCAAAGGATTTTCCTTCCAAAGATGCTTACGAACTTGAGATTGTCAAAGAACTTCAAAAAAAACGTATTGACCTGGTCTGCCTGGCAGGATACATGCGCATTGTCGGTCCGACCCTGCTCAGTCCTTTCAAGGGCAGGATGATCAATATCCATCCGGCTCTCCTGCCATCGTTCCCCGGCCTGCATGCTCAGCAACAGGCCTTTGATTACGGCGTTACCATTACCGGCGCCACGGTGCACTTTGTGGACGATGGGGTTGATACGGGCCCTATAATTGTACAATCCGCTGTGCCGGTCAAGGAAGACGATACGGTTGAAAGCCTGTCAGCGCGGATACTTGCCGAGGAACATCGCATCTATCCCAAGGCGATAAAATGGTTTGCCGAAGGAAAACTTACTATTGAAGGGAGAAAGGTAAAGTTAAGATGAAGAGAAAAATACAAAAACCAAAATCCAAAAAACAAATGAAATCCAAATCAAAAAATTCCAATCCCAAAAAGCCGCTAGCATTACTATCAGTGTGGGATAAGAAGGGGTTGAAGCCGTTTGCCAAAGGTCTGGTCAAGGCAGGTTACGATATCGTTTCTTCCGGCGGGACAGCCAGCTTTTTGCAAAAAGCCGGCATCAAGGTGACCGAAGTTTCCAGGCTGACAAAATATCCGCATATGCTGGGCGGCCGAGTCAAGACCCTGCATCCCATTATCCATGGCGGGATATTGGCCAACCGCGGTCTGCCCGACCATCAGCGGGACATGAAAAAATTTGGCATAAGGCAGATCGACATTGTTGTGTGCAACCTTTATCCTTTCGAGGCCACTGTCTCAAAAAAGAACTGCACCCTTGCCGAAGCCATTGAGAATATCGATATAGGCGGTCCCTGCATGGTGCGCGCCGCGGCCAAGAATTTTAAGGATGTTACTGTCATTGTTGATCCGAATGACTACAAGGAAGTGCTTGACGAGATCAAAGCCGCGGGTGGTCCTACCAGCATAGAGACCCGCGAACGGCTGGCCCTTAAGGCCTTCAGCCATACCCGCGACTACGATACCGCCATCAGCTCTTACCTGGGCGGAAAGTTCGCGGGGCAAAGCGAATTGCCCAGAGAGGTCGGAGTGACGCTCGAAAAGATACAGGACCTGAGGTATGGAGAGAACCCGCACCAGAAAGCCGCCTTTTACCGGGACCTTTCGGAGAACATCAAAGGCGCGGTCGCGACAGCCAAGCAACTGCACGGCAAAGAACTTTCCTTTAACAATATAGTCGACCTTGATTCGGCCTGGAACATGGCCAGCTACTTTGCCGACCCGGTAGTGGTAATAGTAAAACATAACAACCCCTGCGGGCTGGCCAAAGGCGCCACCCTTGCCGAGGCGTTCAAAAAAGCCTTCGCCTGCGACAGGGTCTCGGCCTTTGGAAGCATCATCGCGGTCAACCGGGAAGTTGACGAAGAGATGGTCAAAACCGTGGGCAAGCTTTTTGTCGAAGCGATCATTGCTCCTTCATACAGCAAAAAGGCGCTTGAGCATTTGATGGAAAAAAAGAATTTAAGAATAATGATATCTCCTCTTTTGCACCCGCCCAGGGATATGATGGACTTCAAGAAAGTTTCCGGCGGGTTTCTTATGCAAGAGGCGGACACAGCCCAGCTGGGCCTCAACGAAGTAAAATGCGTTACCAAAATTGAGCCGGGCATAGGCGAGATGGAGGACCTTTTCTTTGCCTGGGGTGTGGCCAAGCATGTCAAGTCCAACACAATAGTTTTTGTTAAGGATGGCGCCACGGTGGGAATAGGGGCGGGGCAGATGAGCCGCATTGACGCTACCGAGATCGCCGCCAGAAAAGCCGGCGACAAAGCAAAAGGCGCGGTCATGGCGTCCGACGCGTTCTTTCCGTTCAGGGATAATATTGACCTGGCGGCGAAATACGGCATTAAGGCAGTGATCCAGCCGGGGGGGTCGATACGGGACCAGGAGTCGATAGACGCGGCCAACGAGCACGGCATATCCATGCTCTTTACCGGCCGCAGGCACTTTCGCCACTAACAAATGTTAAAAGTTAAATGGTAAATGTTAAAATTATGAAGAGGTGGAATATGAATAAAATATTTTTGGTGTTTGTGGTTTTCTTGTTTGCGGTTACCGCCTATGCGGTTGATGACATTTCCGGCAGTTTAAAGGTTTCTGCCACCGGTGATTCACTGACGAACATGACCGGTAGGCTTTCAAATGGCATGAGCCTGGGATATGTCAAAGTGGGGACCACCGAAGCCATGCTGCTTTCATGGAAACCGGACTTCAAATACGGCCCGTGGGGCATTGGTCTTGACGTCAACATCCCTGTTGGCGATCAGCACCTGCCAAACCTTGAAACAGTGGTGGTCCGGTATGCCGAATACAATGACGGCAAAAAAGGCCTGCGTTACGGCGTCCTCGACGGCATCACGTACGGCCAGGGCCTATTGATGAAAAACTACACTACCCGAATTGCCGGTCCGGTCTATCTGGACAACCAGCAGATGGGGGTAAGGGGTTTTTATAATACTCCTCAATGGGGGCTTGATACCATGGCCACCTGGTCGCATGTCTACGCGGTAAGGGTTATAGAAAACGTTCATCCCATGCTGACACTTGGACAGACATATGTTTCCGATGCCGACGGCAAACAAATACTCCAGCCGGACGGAACTGTTCAGCAGTTCCCGTCCGTCGCGGGTATGGCGGTTGACGCGTCCGTTCCGCTCCCCTGGAACTTTAAGGGTTATGCCGAAGCCGCCCAGCTTAACAACTATGGCCGAGGTTTTACTGTGGGTGTTGACTGGGGCGCCGAGATATTCCTGGCCAGCCTGGCCTTTAATGCCGGCTACCGCCTGATCGACAACAATTTTGTCCCCGGTTATTTCAACGAGGACTACGAGACAAACCCTGTCAACATCGGTTCGTACGAAGCTTCCGGGAAACAAAAGAACGGTTACCTGGTCGAGCTGAAAGGCGTGGTGGCCGATATCACTGAATTCCGGGCGGCTTATGAAGCCTACGATGGCAGTAATGCCACGTTGAACGCGGACCTGGCGGCGGCCTGGCCACCGGTTACTTTAAGCGCTTATTATACCCAGCCCAACTTTGTGGACTTCCGCTCGCTCACTTTGGAAGAAGGCGCTGTAATTGGCGCCAGGATAGGGTACAAGGTAAATCCCTATACCAACCTGGTAACGCATTACAAGAAGGCCTTTAATCCAACGACCGGCCAGGTGGAAGAAACTCAGATGTACGAGGTG